>DNAU01000064.1:0-4886 GCA_003491925.1 Chloroflexota bacterium | reverse complement strand
GATTCGTTGCGCCCCGTTGCACGAGCCGTCGGCCAGGGCGATCGACAATTGGGCGAGCCGGCTCGAACCGCCGCCGGAGCGGCGCGGGTGCAGCAGGGGAATTGGCAGTGGGCAACGTGAGGGTGACGCTCCCCGAGGAGCTGCACGACCTCGTTAGAGACGTCGTCGCGGATCTCGAGTCCGCGACCGGCAGCCTCGCCGCCGGCAGCCCCGAGCCGCGCGCGCGAGCTCCCCGACGCGAGCGCCGGAGGGCACCCCAGGCCACCATCATCCGGCTGCCCGGCCCCGAGGGGGCCCCGGCGGCCGCGCCGCCGGCGCTGCCACCTCCACCCGCGCCGGCCCCCCCGCCACGGTTCGCCGACGCCCTGCCGGTCCCGGCGGCCGCCCCCCGGCGGCGGGCCTTCCTGGCCCGCCTCAAGGTCGCGTCGACCGTCCCCTCCGTGGCTCTGCCGGCGCGCACCCGCCGGCTCCCGGTGGCCTGCCGGCGCGCCTCGCCTCTCGACGCCGCCCGGGTCTCCCGGATGCTGCGCGTGGCGGTCCCCGCGGTCCCGGTGGCCCCGGCGACCCTGTCGACGCCACCCGCCTGGCTGCTCGCCGCGATCGGACCGGCGTCTCCTCAGGTCGCGGCCAGGGACGGCATCGGGCCGGCACTGGACCAGGGGGCCGTCTCGCTCGCCGGGCGGGCGACGGAGACCGGCACCGCCCCGGTGGAGATGGTTCCGGCTGAAGGCGCCGCGCCACCCGTCCCAGCCACGGAGAGCTCCGAGCCGCCTGCCCCGGCCACGGAGACCGCCCCGCCGCCGGCCGCGGAGCTGACCATCGCGCCCCTCCAGCTCCCCGTCACCCCGCCCCTCCCGTCGGCCGCCCCGGCGCACCCGATCTGGCGTGGTGCCGCCGGTCACGTCGTCAACCTGCTGATAGCCGCCGCGCTCGGCCTGGTCACGATCTTCTGCGCGATCGTCGTCGGCCTGGTGGTGACCGGCCACCACCTCGAGGAGGTGGTCACCGGGAGCATGCAGCCGACCATCCCGATCGGTTCCATGGTGGTGACCGAGCAGCTCCCGGCCAGCCGGCTCCAGGTCGGCAACATCCTGGTCTTTCCCGACCCCAACGACACCAAGCTGACCATCGTTCACCGCATCGTCTGGCTGAGCCACGACCAGAGCGGCGACGTGCTGGTGCGGACCAAGGGCGATTACAACGCGATGCCCGACCAGTGGACGCTGAAGCGAGCCGCGAACGCCGAGGCGGACCGGGTCTTCGAGATCATCCCCGGCGGCGGCACGGTCGCGGGCTACCTCCAGACCCTCGGCTTCTGGGGCCTGATCCTCCTGCTGGTGGGCGTGATCGGCTTCTACGGCATCCGCAAGGTCCGGCAGATCCTCAACGAGGACGGCGCCACCGAGGGCGACGGGCCCGCCGGCGAGACGACGGCATGAGCTACGACACGCTCGGGATGATCCGGCGCGGCTGGCAGGATGGCGTCGCGACCGTCGCGCCCCACGTCCCGGGGCTCGGCGACCTGCTCGAGCAGCGACTCTCCGAGGCCGTCCGCCTGGGCCGGCTCGACGAGGTGAGCCTGCTCTCCATCGTCGATGCCGCCACCCAGCTCGCCGCCGACTCCGGGGCCGTCGACGTCGCCCCGGCGCTGAGCAAGCGGCTCCGACGCCACGTCTACGAGTACCTCCTCTCCCTCGACGCGGTGGGCGACATGACGCGGTCTGAGCCGCCCCTTCCCCCGCTCTCGCACGACGCCGGCGCGATGCTGATCGGCGCCGACGAGATCGCCGCCCCGAGCCCGGCCGAGCTCCACGCTGCGAGCACCCCCTTCATGGGCGCCCCGTTCACCGAGCTGAGCGGTGGCGCGCGGGTGGCCACCGCCGCGTCGTCCTTCGCCGTCGAGGGGGAGGCGGGCACGACCCTCACCGAGGTCGCCGGCGACGACCGGGGGTTCACCCCGACAGCCTCGCCGTTCGAGGACTCCGATCCGATGAGCTCGGGCTCCGAGAGCGACGACGGCGCGGCGCGCGCTGAGCCCTCCGCCTTCCCGTTCGAGAACGACGACGCGGTGAGCCCGCTCGCCGAGCTCACCGGGGGTGACGCCCGGCTCGCGGCCGCCCCTCCCCTCGTGGACGACGAGGATCCGGGGAACATCGTGCCGGCCGCCCCGTCGGCCCCGCCGCAGTTCAGCTTCCACATCGGTGATCCCGACGACCTGCTCACCAACCGCCCCGCCCCCGATGAGACCGGGCCCCCACCCGCGCGCCGGTTCGGGGCGGGCGAACCGGACGGGGTGGAGAAGCGCGACGATCCACGGCCCCGACGGGCCTCCTTCTCCGATCCCTCGACCTGGCCCAAGCCGGTGACCCCGAGCCTGCGGGGAGGGCGCGAGACCCAGAGCGACCTCCTCGAGCACCCGGGACCACCGGCACCGGATGCCGGGGCGGCGGCGGCGGCCCCGGACGCGGGGCGGTTCCAGGATGTCCGATCCTGGCCGGCCCCCTCCTCCAACGACCCGGTGCCGCAGAGCCGGTTCGAGGACCTGGCGCGCTGGTCATCCCCATGGCCGAGCGCCGAGAGCGCCACCGGCCAGGGCGGTCCCGGCCCCGGACCGGCGGCCGGCGCGGACCCCGGGATCGAGGACTTCGCACCGGCCAGCTTCCAGGCCCCGGGGGCACTCGACGAGGGGTGGCAGGCCCCGGCAGATAGCTGGATTCCCGCGCCACAGAAGACGGAGCGCATCATCCCGCCCCCGGAGATCGCGGCGGGCTGGTCGGTGCGGCAGCCCGAGGCCGTGGAACTGCACCTGGCCCCGCCCGCCGGCGCCGCCCCCGCCGCTTCCGCCTTCGCGGCGGGTGAGGTCGCCGAGAAGGACCTGGTCGCGCTGCGCGGGGCTGTCGACGAGAAGCTGCACAAGAAGCGGTGCGACGACGCCGCCGCGCTGCTGCAGCAGGCGGCCCAGGAGCTGGGTGGCCAGGCGGTCGCCGAGCTGGCGCTCGACGCCGGCGATCGATGCCGCACCCTGGGCAAGCGCAACGCGGCGCTCAACTGCTACCTGGCGGCATCCCGCGCCGACCCGGTCTACGAACCGCCGCTGGCACGTCTCGCCGACATCTGCATCGACGACCAGGACATCGACCTGGCGGTCTCATACCTGGAGCGGATCGCCCGCCTCACCCGGCTGCGCGGCGACACCCGCGGCGCCCTCCGGATCTTCCGCAAAATCGCCACCATCGCGCCCTACCGCGATGACGTCCTCGAACTGCTCATGCGCGCCCAGACCACCGGGCGGATCGACCCATGAAACGGCAATGCCACGGTGGCGAAGGCGCACCCATTCGTTACCGGACGGCGACACCCGGCCGGTCGGTCTCGTTCACACTCGGGCGCAAGGCATCCCCCCAACCATCCGTGTCCCGCCCCGCACCCGACCCGGGCTGACAGCGGCGCGGCCCCAGCAGAGGAAAGCAAGTGGCGATCCCCTCCAACAAGCCTCAAAACCGGATCCTTCTCGTTGGCGGCATCCTCTTTGCCCTGCTCGCAGGCGTGGTGGTCTACCTGGCCGTCTCCAAGTCGTCGACCCCCGCGACCTCCTCGACACCGACCGTCTCGGTGGTCGTGGCGGCCACCAACATCGAGGCCGGCTCGCAGCTCACGGCGAGCAACCTGGTGGTTCATCCCTACCTCGTGCAGGACCAGCCCGCCGGCTCGTACACGGCCAGCAACCAGCTCATCGGCAAGATCGTCCCGGTCGCGGTCAGTGCCGGGACCCCGATCACCTCGCAGCTGCTGACCACCACGGGTGCAGCGGGCACCTCGGCGGCGTCCGGGCCCTTCACCATCGCCCAGGGCTACGTGGCCCTGGCCATCCCGGCCAGCGGCAGCGCCACCGGCTCCTCGGTCGACCAGATGACGGTGGGCTACTACATCCAGCCCGGCGACCAGATCGACATCATCGCCGACCTGGGTGGCCCGAACCCGAACGACCACGCGGTGACCTACGCCTTCCAGGACGTGCCGGTGCTGGAGGTGGGCTACACGGCGAGCGCGGCGACCGGCGCCTCGCCGGCAGCCTCCGCCTCCGCCACCCTCTCCGCGCCCGCCTACTTCGTGGTCGAGATGCCCCGTTACCAGGCGGAGATGATCAGCGCGATCCTCTCCGGCGACTTCGCCCAGTCGACCACACCGTCGGGGAGCACGGTGCCCAGCCCCGGGACCGCCCCGGTGGTCCTCAAGTACGTGCTCCGCCCGACCAGCGAGTACGGCAGCTTCACCGTCAACGACACGGTCACCCCGCACACGGTGACCTTCACCCCAGTGACCATCAACCTGCCCTCTGGTGACACCCAGCCGGTGACCCCGTCGCAGCTGGCGCAGGCACTCGGCGGATGATGAGCCGGGGAGCTTCAGAAACCTCACCACACCGGTGATGAACGACTTCCTGCCCCTCCTCGCTGCGGTCCTGGTGGCCTGCACCCTGCTCTGCTGGGTCGCGCTGATCGCCGCCCGGAGCCGGACCGAGGCCGACGAGGTCGCCCGGCGGCTCAGCGCCTACATGGATGGTCAGCGCCCGGCCCAGCCGGAGCGGGTCAAGACCGGCAACCCCCTGCGCGACCTGCTGGACAGCTTCACCGATGCTCTCAACCCGTTGGTGAACCGCGGCTCGTACGCGGGGAAGCTCGCCGAGGACCTTCAGAAGGCCGGGCTCCGGCTCAAGTCCTCGGAATGGATGCTGATCGTCGCGGGGGTGGGCGTGGTGGTGGGAGGGATCTTCTGGTTGCGCTTCGGCACCGTGTTCGCCTTCATCCCCTGTCCGATCGTGATCTGGATCGGGAGCGGGGTCTTCCTCCGCTTCCGCCAGGGCCGGCGCACCCGGGCCTTCGAGG
>DNAU01000011.1 GCA_003491925.1 Chloroflexota bacterium | reverse complement strand
TCGACCCCGCGACGCTGGAGGTGCCGAACGTCGACCCCGGTGACGGGGAGCCCCCCGACCCCTTCTCGGAGGCGGAGATCGCCGCCCTCGAGGCCGCGGCGGCCAGCCCTGGGCGGCGCCTTTTCGTCCGGTTCGCCTGGAGGACCGGGCTCCGGGTGTCCGAGATCGAGCGAGCCAACGTGGATGACGTCGGCAACGACAGTCATGGCCCCGTCCTCCACGTACCGTTCGCCGGGGCCAAGCCCAGCCGGCGCTGGCGGGTGGTGCCGCTCGACACCAAGACGACCCGCTTCAGCCTGGAGATCCGGCGCTACCTCCTCCACGACCGCGGCACCCCCTATAGCGACCCCGACGACCCGGAGGGCACCGCCGACGCCGCCCAGGCCCTCTTCCTCAACGAGGACGGCAAGAGATGGAGGGCGGAGGGGATCCAGTCCTTCGTCCGGCGCCTGGGCGCGGCGGCGGGGGTCGAGCACCCTCACGTTCACCGCTTCCGCCACACCTTCGGCACCTGGTGCGCCCGCCGCGGGATGAACCAGAGCCAGATCAAGGAGGTCGGCGGCTGGCGGACCAGCAGCGCGGCCGACCGCTACATCAAGTTCGCCGCTGCGGACGCCGTCCGCTTCTTCCAGGAGCGGGCGGACTAAAGAACACTAAAGGAGGGTCTTCTGCCGGACCCCGAGCAGATAGGCGATCTCCCCGTCCTCGATGGGCAGGCGGCGCAGGGCCTGGAAGATGTCGCCGGCTTTCCGGCGGCTGATCGAGCCGCTTGCCAGCGCCTTGCGCAGGGTGGCGACGTCGCAGGGCACCTCCGCGGCGAAGGCGGTGAGGGTCAGGAGCCGCAGGTCGAGCTGGCCCTGTAGCCAGACGCCGTCCACGCGGACGGTTCCGGTGCGGCGTGCCAGCAGAGGGGTCGGCATGGTCGCGGGTTTCCGATCGGCATGGGAGCGGTGGAGGGTGGGGTGCCGCCCCTGGCCCTGCCCTGAAGGTACGGGTGGGCGGGCGCGCAAGGCAACCGTTAGCACGAACCTGTTGCAGGCGGCGCACCGGATGCGAGCATCTCGTACGCTGCGTACCGTCGCGTCAAGCCCGGATGCATCCTGCTCTCAAAGAACGTACCCAGGGAGGGTGAGTTTCCTCGAGCCTGCCCATCAGGGTCAGGTTGACGGAGTCGGCGGTGCGGTGCAGCGACGAGCAGGGGCAGAGGAGCATCCGAGAGGATATCCACGCCCTAAGCCCGTGGGCGCCAACACACGATGCTCGACATACGCCACGTTACGTGAATCGTAACTTCGCGTCATACCGCAGGCCCCTGCGGGGCGGCCAACAGGTGCTAGGTCTGGAGCGAGGTGAGGTCCTGCAGCCGAAGGGAAGGTGCCGGCGAGAGACGTGTGCCATCGGCAGTGGTCGGGCGACGCCCTTGTTTTGAAAATGTGCAGCCGCGTTAGCGATGCAGGACATGGACATGGGCGTCGGGTACGCGCATGGCTGACGCCAGGTCCGCAGGGATGTGCGGTGCCCCTCGCTCGGGCAAGTCAGTCTTACCTGCCATTCCCGGCCCTAGACCGTGTTCATCGCTGCTGTTGTGTGGTCGTGCCTATTGCGGTTAGGTCAAAGCCGACGACGTCACGGCCCGACGGCGGTGGTGGCCAAGGAACCTCGGCGAAGGGTCAGCGGTGGCGTTCGGCTGGCCCAATGGAGGAACCGACGATGGAGGACGGGGAATCTGAGTCCGTTCGGCTAGGTGCATCAGACAGGGTCACTGACTCTGGCCATCTTCCCGCGGTCACCTCATCTCGCTGGCGGTGGCGGCGCGGATGGGCGTTGGTCGGGATGATCCTCCTTGCCGTTGCGCTCGTCGTAGCATCCTGCTCGCCTTCTAGCCCGCCTCCGCCCACTGGGAGGGTGCCCATAGGTCACTCGGGGTCGGCGAAGCCGACCGCCACCATGAACGGCGCCGCGACCCCGTCCGGTGCCGAGACGCCAAGTTCAACTCCCATCGCCTGGACCTCGACGCCGAGTGCGGCCCCCTCCTCGTCGTCACCCGCCACCCGGCCTGCGACGGCAAGACCGACACCGCCTCTGACGCCATGGCCCTCAGCGGCGACTTCCCCTGCACCATCGCGTGCCCCGATCCCGACCCCTTCGCCGCAGCTGCCAACGCCCACCCCGACGCCCCACCCGCAGGTCGCTCCCCTCGTCGATGTCTCGATGACCACGTGTGCCACTGGGGACTCGCAGCCGACGGAACCGTACTGCTCCGTCCCGGGCTCGGCGACCACCAGGTCATGGGCGGTGACACCCGTGCAGCTTCCTTGGACGAGCTCGGAGACGACGTCAGAGGGGTATCTCGCCGCCGTGGAGCTGAATAGTTCGCCGTATTGGCAGGATCTCACCTTCTGCTACTCGGTGATGCCGGAGGACGACGGCAGCCTCGACGGGATGGGCGGCGACGGCTGCTCGGTGGGGCCCTCGAGCGGAGGGAGCTTCGGCGGCTCGCCGACGCCACCTTCCGAGACCCCGCCGACCGTCGTGGTGTGGGTCTGGACGTGCACGGGTACGGACCTTGCAACGTGCCAGGCCTATGGGGCTTCGCAAGGCTGGATCCTTCCTGGCAACTTCTGATCGAGGTCGCCCCGCCCATCACTCAGCGCCCCAGCGCTCCTGCCGGCGCCTCCGCCTCCAGCCGATTGTTGCGGACCCTGACGAGCGGTACATTGCTGCCCACGTCCCGTCCTGCCGCTACTGACGCTGCATGGTCCCCCATCTGGGGCACCACGTTGCGCGTCTGCCGCGTCTCCATCGCGACGTGGCTTGCTGAGAGCACGTGGGGCTAAGTCAGAAGTTAGCCCGCCCCCGTCTCGCGGAGGTCAGAAGGCCGTCCGCGTGGACATCGTCCTCCGGCGCGGGCGGAGGAACGCCTTCTCGCTAGTGAAACGCAGCTGGCAGGCGCTTGTCACATCTGCCGCGCCCCGCGCCTCGAGCCGAGGCCGTGAGTGACCAGCTTCGTCGGCGCCATCGCGCCAGTAGGCCATCCGCCGAGCCCCTCGCCCCCAGCATCCCCACCCACGCGTGCTGCGCGGGCGCCGGCGACGAGGCGGTGAGTCGGCGCGGCACAGCGCGTCGAGAGGCGCACAGCCTAGGCGCGGCGCACCCGAGCTCCAGCGATCGGCTGCATCGCCGGTCGTTCGGCGTCCGCAGGGACACGGTCCCTGGGGCACAGCCGTACGCGCGTGCCCGGGTGCGCGAGGAGGCCTCCGTCGGGCGTGGGTTGGCCACGCGCGGTGGTCTCCCTCTGTTTGCGAGCTAACGTGGGTAGTGCTTTGCTTTGGATGTTCGACGACCTCTCCGGGCCACGAGGCTGTAGCGGGGCCGTCGAGGCACCACAGCCGGATGTCTGGAGAGTCTCTGCATGACGACCCTCACCCCACTGGCTGGCAGCTGGTCGGGGCACCCTGCCCGGAGTTCAACGCACGGGCGCGCCTTCGTGGGGGTATCTATGTGTGCCTTGCCAGTGAACGCACCGCAGCCAGATATGCAGCCTGACGAGAACTGGGATGACCGGTCCATCGCAGGGTTGCCCGTGAAGGTCCAGCGCGCGCTCAGGCGCGAACGGAATCTGGTGGAAACCACGGGTTCTGATCGCTCGCGCGCGGCGATCAACTATCTGCTCGGCATCTGCTGGGAGGCATCTCCCCGGCCCTGTCTCGACCTCCAAGAGGCCCGCCGCGCCTTGGACGAGAGCCACGCCGGGCTAGGAGAGGTGAAGGAGGCCGTCCTCGACTGGCTGGCGATTCACGAGTGGACACGGCGAAGGGGTCTGCCCGCGGGAGCGGGTGGAGGGGTCTCTCTCTGCTTGGTCGGGCCACCCGGGACCGGAAAGACGAGCATCGCCTGGGCGATCGCAACCGCATCCAGGCGGCACCTGGAGAGCTTCGCGCTCGCCGGCTCTGACACGGTCTTCCTCATTGGGAGTGACCGCGCCTACATGGGGGCGCGTCCCGGGGAGATCGTGCGTCGGCTGATTAGCTCTGGGAGGCACCCCAGTGAGCTCGTGGTCCTCCTGGACGAGATCGACAAGCTAACCCGTCACCCGGCGCGGGATCCCTTACCAGTGATCCTCCATCTACTCGATCCCTCCCGAAATCACGCAGTGAACGATGAGTATCTCGATGGCGTCGACCTCGACTTCTCAGAGGCAGCCTTCGTGGCCACGGCCAACGATGAGGCGGAGATCCCTGCTCCACTCAAGGATCGCCTCCGGCTGATTCGGCTCCCCGGGTACACGCGAGATGAACAGATCGCGATCGGGTCCACTCATATCCTGCCGCGGATGCTCCAGCACCTCGCTATCGGGGAGGAATTGCAGATCGGCACCGAGGTCGTCGAATGCCTGGTCGCCGGCTATCCGCTGAGCAAAGGTCTGCGCCAGCTGGAGCAGCGGCTCACCACGGTCGTCTCCAGGGCCCTGCGCTGTTACCTAGAGACGGGCCGCCCGATCCGTGTGGATCCGAGTTTGGCGCGGTCCTGGGTGCGGGTCGGGGAGGCGGCGACGGCGATCGGTTTCCGGGTCGTACCCGCTGGTCCGGCTGTTCCGAGCCACCCACAACTGGATCGATGACGGCGATTGCGGTCGTCCACGCGAGAGTCAGGAGGAGGGCCCAGCGCGCCCGCGTCCGGTGACCGCCGTCGCAGCGCCGGCAACCACGCTCTCACCACCCGTTCCCGCCAAGCGGGCGGATCTCCTTGGTGGTCGTCCCGCTGGGCACCTGCAGGACGTACTCGACGGGACGCCGGAGCCGGTCAGCGACGTAGGGGAGATGAGTGCTCTCCAATAGCCGGTACTTGAGCGCCTGCCCGCCGCTCGACCGGCGCAGCTCGCGCCGCATCACCTCGACCCAAATGAGCTGCCCGCTCGCTCCAACCAGCAATGCGTCGGCGCGGACGCCCGTTTCCCGCTTGATCACCCACTCAACCGCGGAAAACTCCACCCCGAGGGGGATGCACCCCTCATCGCGCATGAGTCGAAGGCATATCTTCTGGACCAGCCGCAGGTGCCGCCGGACCTTCTTGTCCCGGAGGCGCCGCTGGCGATAGCACTCTGTCGGGCCAACCCCCTGCCGAGCTAGGAAGGCGAGCCGCCACCACCCCGCCATCGACAATCCGCCGTCCGCGTCCAGATACCCGGACGCGTGCCGTAGCGACGTACCCCAGCGGCCCCTTGCCACCGGCAGCGGCCCCAGCAGAAGCACCCTCCCGAGGCTGGGGTCGGCACGAAGCCACCGGGCCGCCCGCTCACGCTCGAGATCAACGAGCGCGGGGAACAGGGTCCCGGCCTCCACCTCCTCGATCAGTTCACGCTCACCCTGCCCAGCTCCGGCCCGACCAGCCGCTCGGCGGACCGCCTCAGCTATTGGGGCCGGGCTCCCCGCGGGCCCTGACACAACCCATGTCGGCCACCACCAAACCATGCGGTAGCCCAGATCCCGGGCACTATCCTCGAGAGACGGCCCCGGCACGACGACGCCCGCTCCGCCACCACACCCCAGGGCGACTAGATGACCACCGAGGGACGGATCCGTGCACCACCGTTGGCGCCCGACCGAGCCCAACACCCCCGGGTCCCCGCCGATGTCGCGGAGGAGAGAGATCATCCCAGCCACGCCAGCGCGTTCCGCGCCCTGCGACGTCAACCACGTCCAGAGAGCCCAGGCGTCGGAAAGCCCGGCCCCGCCCACCCGCTGCGTCCAAGGTGTGCTCGCCTGAGCAGTGGCCCACCAGAGGCCGTCTTGGCGATACCACTCCCCGGGCAGGCCAGCTCGTAGCCTGGCCTCCGCTACCCATCGACTTGGGATAGGGCTCACTCGAACTGCCTGCTCCCCAAGGCTACTCATCGGTGGACGCCAGAACGCCTAGTCATAGAGGCATCATACAGAGCGCTATTCGAAGACCCTCGAAGAAAACAGCACTAGCCCTCGCCTCGCACCCCTCGTGTCAGGCCGAAATCCGTCCCTTCGAGGGCTCAATCAGCCACCCAAGGCGAACCTTCCGCTCTCCTCAGCCGCCGAACGGCACGTGGAGCATCTGGGCGGCACACTGCTTGGCGCGCTCGCCGCGGCGGTCGTAGCGGGCGGTGGTCGTCGGCGAGGAGTGGCCGGCGAGCTGCTGGGCGGCGGAGAGGTCCGCGCCCGCGTCGAGCAGATCCGATACGAAACTCCGGCCGAGGTCGTGGGGGCTCGCCGGCGTCACCA
Organism: Chloroflexota bacterium; assembly: GCA_003491925.1. Classification (GTDB taxonomy): domain Bacteria; phylum Chloroflexota; class Dormibacteria; order Aeolococcales; family Aeolococcaceae; genus Changshengia. The sequence continues at coordinate 2,263 of DNAU01000011.1, read as the reverse complement.
GGCTGGCGGCTCTGGCGACGCGCTCGAGGAGACCGGCGAGGGCTTCGGGGGAGGGACGGCGCGGCTCGATCGCGTTCGAACCGCCCCCCTTGCGTATTGGGTGGAGCAGCGGCCCGGGGTCGCCGCCGCAGAAGGCGAGCCAGGCGGCAAGCGCGGCCCGTCCACCGGCGCGGAGGTAGACGAGGCGGGCCCGCCGGCCCTTCCCGAGGCGGACGGTGACGGTGCCGCTCTCCGGGTCGACGTCGACCAGGTCGGCGGCGACCGCCTCGGCACGGCGCAAACCGCAACCGTAGAGGAGGGCCAGCGCACAGCCGTTCCGGGCACCTCGAGACCGGATGGGGTCGGCCGCGCAGGCAGCGAAGAGCGCCCGCAGCTCACCGAGGAAGCTCCAGAGGGCGGCGCGGGTTAGCATTCCGTTCCGTTGAGGGCCGGGCTGCCCAGCAAGAGCGGGTAGATCAAACGGTGACGGCCGGGCGGTTACAGGGGCCCAATCTGCTCGTCGTTCACTGCGCCCTTCATGTATCGGTCGCAGTTTGCGCACACGTTGCCTGCTATGAGCATATTGCCGAGGTTGATCTGAACAAAGAACATCACTCCGCCCCGGGAGCCGCAGGCGTCGCACAGTCCTTGCCAGCGCAACGGCTGATTGATCAGACGCTTGACCATGGTGGGCGCGCATTCAAGGCACACCACCGAGGGCGGATCGCAAAGCACACTTAGCGGCCTGACTTCGTCAAAGTGCGGACAAAAGGGTTTGATTCCGGCGCTCATGGCCGCTAGGAGCATGCGCGCCGCGAGGCGCTCGACTAGATTGTACTTGGGTTTATTTCCGATATAGCCCCAGGAGTCCGGCCCGTGGGTGAGGCCGCTGAAGAGGACGGCCCGTTTCCCAAGAGTGGACGTTTCGGCCTCTGCCGCGGCGGCTTGGTCCACCTCGGCGACTGACGCGTGGGACACGTCATGGTGTTCCGCGAGCCAGGCATTCACCGCTTCTTCGGTGGGAAAAGACCGCTCATTCATTTCTCGCTGAACCTCTTCGGCAGGCGCCAGCCGCGTGGCCCCCTGTCCTGACCCCCAGAGTACATCGAACTGCCTGCTGGCTCGGCCGCCGACGGTGGCCCTTGGATGGTCAGGACTCCTCCAACTCGAGTTGTTCCCGAATCGCATTGACGGCAACCGTGTAGCTGCTGCGAACCCCCTCCTATGCCGATGCCCATGGCGGAGCGGGTGCTGGCCGCACTCTACCGGCACCGCGCGTGCGATTCGACGACGGATGCCGGGTCGTTACAGGCCCGGCGGTTGCATCGGAAGGCAAGTGTCCCCAGCCGGCCCATCCCCGGGCCGCAGGCCATACACTAAAGGTCCGTTTAGTGTATGCTTTGAGCATGAGACGAGCCAAGCTGCGGCGGCGGGGGACGTCACCGGTCGTCGGGTACGTTCGGGTGAGCACCGCCGAGCAGGCGGACTCCGGCCTTGGCCTGGAGGCGCAGCGCCGGGCGATCCGTCAGGAGTGCGACCGGCGCGGCTGGGAGCTGCTGGGTATCGAAGAGGACGCCGGGTGGTCCGGCAAGGTGGTCGGCCGTCCCGGCCTCCAGCGGGCACTGGCCGTCTGTAAGGCAGGTCAGGCTGGGGGGCTGGTGGTAGCTAAGCTAGATCGCCTCTCCCGGTCGGTGCAGCAGGCGGCTGCGCTGCTTGCCGAGGCTGAGCACGACGGTTGGGCGCTTGTGGCGCTCGACCTCGGAGTCGACCTGAGCACTCCTTCGGGGGAAGTTATGGCCCACGTGTTGGCTGCCATCGCCCAATTCGAGCGGCGCCTAATCGGCCAGCGGACCAAGGACGCGCTTGCCGTTCGGCGCGCTCAGGGAGTGCGCCTCGGCCGGCCATCGGTGCTGCCGGCCGCAGTGGTCGACCGCATTGCTAACGAACGTCGAGCTGGCCGCCCTCTGGCGGCCATCGCGGACGGGCTCCGGACGGATGGCGTCGCCACCGCGCACGGCGGCGCAGCATGGTGGCCCAGCACAGTGGCCAAGGTGCTCAGTGGCCGGGCTGCCTAGATACGGACGGGTGCAGATAAAGATCCGTGGGCAGGCCGGTCAGACTGGCGGGGTGGTAGCGGCGATCAGCGCGGCGCCGTCAGGTGGCCGGCGATCGCTTGCGCAACCCAACCATTACGGGGTCAGTCTCTCGCTGACCCAACCAGGAGCGGGAGCGAGGCGATCCATTGGGTCGCCCGGCCGGGAAGCGCGCCGGTCGGTCACGAGGC
>DNAU01000131.1 GCA_003491925.1 Chloroflexota bacterium | reverse complement strand
ACCCCGACCAGGAACTTCAGGGCGTTCTCCGGCACCCGCGCGAGCGGTGCGCGCACGGCGAATCCGGCCGCGCTCACCACCAGCACCGCGGCCCCCGCCGCGGCCGCCGCCAGCAGGATGGCGTGCTGGTTGCTCCCGAAGGTGAGGACGATGAAGGCCACCTCCGTCCCCTCGAGGAGCACCCCCTGGAAGGAGAGGGTGAATCCATACCAGTCGGGGACCGTCCCCACCCGGTGCGAGGCCGCCCGCCGGGCGGCCTCGAGCCTCGTCCTGAAGATCTCGTCCTCGTCGTGCAGGGCCTTCACCCCGCCGGCGCGGAGCACCGCCTTCCGCAGCCACTGGATGCCGAAGACGAGCAGGAGGGCTCCGATGACCAGGCGCAGAGGCGCGGTCGGGATCGTGGTCAGCGCCGGTCCGAGACCCGCAACGACCACGGCCAGGAGCGCGATCGCGGCCACCGCCCCATACCCGGCCGATCTCCAGTCGCGGGCGGTGCCGGCCGCCAGGACGATGGTGGTGGCCTCGACGGCCTCCACCGCAGAGGCCAGGAACACGGCCAGGAACAGCGCTCCTGCGCTCATCTCAAACCATTCCCTCGGTGGCCGCCCGATTCGCTGCCGCTGATGATGCCCGGCCGGCGGGCTCCCGTGGATCCACCCGTTCACCGGCGGCGCCCCCTCCTGGGCGGCGGCGGCCGCCCGGAGCGCTATGGTCCGCCGCGTGCCCCCCGATGCGGCCCCCCACCCCGGGCTGAGCCCACTGCTGGCCGGGGTGCCGGCTTCGGACGCCGCCCTCCTCAGGGAGGCCTACGCCGTCGCCGAGCGGGCCCACGCCGGGCAGATCCGGCGCCAGGGGACCCCCTACATCGATCACGCTGTCGAGGTGACGCTCCTGCTTCACGATCGGCTGGGCGTCACCGACGCGGCGATCCTCGCCGCGGGCCTGCTCCACGACGCGGTCGAGGACTCGGAGCTCACCGTCGACGATCTGGGCGACTTCCCGGCGCGGACCCGGCAGCTCGTCGCGCTGCTCACCGATCCTGAGCCGGAGATGACCCGCGCGCGCCGCGGCGCCCACCTCGCCGAGATCTGGAAGGACCCCGACGCCACCCTGCTCAAGGCGGCGGACCGGCTCTCCAACATCCGAGACGTGGTTGCCCGGGGCGATCCGGCGTTCACCCGACGCTACATCCGCAAGGCCCACCGCGAGATTCTCGGCGCCGGGTCGCCGCTGGCCGCGCACCCGCTGGCCACCCCGCTGCTGCGCGCCGCCCTTGAGGGCGCCGCCCGCAACCTGGGCTGAGGTTGACTTTCTGGGATTGCTGAGTAATTATGTAATTCATGAGATTCGAGCAACACCCCCACCCGCACCACCTTCACCCCACACCCGCCCCCGAGCTCACCGACGAGGAGCTCCGGGGATGGTTCGCCGGCCGGCTCCCCGACGGGCTCTTCGCCGGGCCACCGGAGATCACCGGCGATCGCGACGAGATCCTCGTCGTGGGCGAGATCCCGGATGTCCCGCTGGAGGCCGGCACCGGCGAGGCCGCCCAGGCCACCGCACGCTCGGCGCGCATCGAGCGGTTCCGGGCCGAGACCAAGGAGGCACGCATCGCGGTGGCGCGCGACGCGGAGCGTCTCTTCGGCCGGACCATCTCCTGGGGCGCGCGCTGCGGCGATGTCACCCAGCACTTCACCACCCTGGGCGTGCCGGTGATGACCCGGCTGCGGCTCGGCGATCGCAAGGTCCTGGACACCCTGATCGACGCGGGCGTCGCCCGGAGTCGCAGCGAGGCGCTCGCCTGGTGCGTCCGTCTGGTGGCCCGCCACCAGGGGGACTGGATCGAGAGCCTGCGCGAGGCGCTCGCCCAGGTGGAGAAGGTCCGCGACGAGGGGCCGGCCGGCTGAGGCCGCCGGCTCTCTCTCGTGCATCGGCCCCTATTCGGGACCGGCGGCTTCCATCCTGACTAAGGAAGCGGCGCCGGCGTCAGGCCCAGAGGGACAGGCGGGGGCGCCGGCGCGGGCGGTTCGGTGCGGCTGTGCAACCGGATCAGTGCCGCCAGCGCGAGCAGACCGCTCACCCCGCGCGGCACCGCGAGGTCGCGGCTCTCCCACCGGGTCGCGAACTTCGCCTTGAAGTGGGAGAGGCCGCGGTAGCTGTAGCCGCGGCACCCGCGCTGGTAGAGGTGGGCCCGGACCCTCCTGGCCGGCCCGCCGTCCGGGGCGTCCCCCAGGCTCTCGCGGAAGGGCACCGACCCGAGCGACAGCCGCAACAGCGCTCGCTCCGCGCCCGCTCGATCGCGGTCACGATGCAGAGGTCGACGGCCCCGGCCCCCGCGTCGGGGCGGTGGCGGATGAGGTCGAGCGCGATCCCGTCATCGCCCATCCGCACCCAGGAGCAGAAGGCGTGGACCCGGCCGCTCTGGTCGCAGGCCACCGTGTAGACGGTGGTGCCGTCCACGACCTCCCGGAGACGTTACCCGGAGCGTGGTGGGTGCCGTGGGCCTCCCCGTTGAGGTGAGGTCGTCGTCGCCCTGTCTTCTTACGTGGGATCGGCGGGCTTGTTCCCTCTCCCCCAGGACGGCGGCCGCGGTCGGCGCTCCCGCCCATCGCCGGAGGCGGCCGCCCGGTGACAATGGCCGCGTGCGCCTCTGCGTCGCCCGTCCCGACGGCTCGATCGAGATCCGCGATGGTCTCCGGCCGGCCGCGAGGTCGGGCCGCAGACTGGTTCCGCTCACCCCCGCGGATGTCATTCCGCTGCCGGAGGGCGCCACCGTCGCCCACCTGCCGGGGCGGCGCGCCATCGGCCTGGACGCGCGAGGGGACCCGGTCGAGCTGGCCGGCCTCCGGGCGCCGGTCGCGGCCATCCTGCCGGTCGGGTATCTGAGAACCCTGCTGCCCGCGTCCCGACCGGGCCCGGGCAGCCCGCGTCTGCCGCTCTTCGGCTACGCGGCGCTCGCCGAGCGGAACGGGGAGCTGGTGGTGGCGGCGCTCGGAACCGATACCTTCGAGTGGTGGCAGCCGTGCCATCACGGCACCGCCGGGCTGCCCGAGGCGGTCGACGCCGCCCGCCACGCCCTCCCGGGCAACCGTCTGGTCGACCACCTTGCCCGCTGTGCTCTCGAATACCGCTGCTACACCGCGCAGAACACCTTCTTCCGCCGCTACGAGGCGGCACTGCCCGCGTCTCCCGCCTGCAACGCCGACTGTCTCGGCTGCATCTCCCTCCAGAGCGACGGTGCGGTGCCTTCCCCGCAGGAGCGGATGGGCTTCGCGCCGACGGTGGCGGAGCTGGCCGGACTGGCCGGCCACTTCCTGGAGGGGGACGAGGCGGCCATCGTCTCCTTCGGCCAGGGGTGCGAGGGGGAGGCGCTGACCCGCAGCCGCGCCGTGGTCGAGGCCACCGCCGCGATCCGCGCCCACAACCCCGCGGCGACCATCCATGTCAACACCAACGGCAGCCGTCCACGGGTCCTGGAGAGGATGGTCGCGGCCGGCTGCGACAGCGTGCGGATCAGCGCCATCTCCTTCACGGAGAGCGTCTTCCGCGCCTACTACCGTCCGGTCGGATACGGGCTCCAGGAGGTGATCGAGTGCGGGCGGGTGATGCGGCGGTCAGGCGGTCAGGTCTGCCTCAACCTGCTCGCCTTCCCCGGGATCACCGACACCCCGTCGGAGCTGGAGGCGACCATTGCCGCCTGCGCCGAGATGGGGGTGGACCAGATCCAGTGGCGAAGCCTCAACGTCGATCACGACTGGCTGATCGACGAGCTGCCGCCCATGGAGGAGGGGATGGGCATGGCGATCGCCATGGAGACGGTCCGGCGCAGGCTGCCCGGAGTTGCCCACGGGAACTTCACGCGCCCGGTCGCCCACCCGGGCTGATCGCCGGCGGGCACGGGGCACGGGGATGTCTGGCGAGCCGTCAACACCACGCCCCGCTTCGCTTCGGGGTCCCCGTGGTATCCTCGGGCCGTTCCCTCCCCCTACTTCGAGCCTGTCCATGAAAGCTGCCCTGCACCCCGAGTTCCACACCGACGCGGTCGTCACCTGCGTCTGTGGCAACACCTTCCTGACCGGCTCGACCCTTCGCGAGCTGAAGACCGAGGTCTGCTCGGTCTGCCACCCGTTCTTCACCGGGACCCAGAGGATCGTCGACACCGGCGGTCAGGTGGAGCGCTTCCGCCGCCGGGCGGCGGCGCGCACCGTCCCGCGATAGGCGCCGCGTCGGCTCCGGACCGCGGTTCCTGACCCCTTCGGGAGAGGCCGCGCCGACCCAGTGCCGTGCCCCGCGGCGCCCGGACCTGGTTCGCCCGCGGGCCTGGTCCGTCGCGGTGGAGCCGGCTGCGCCACCCGCTTTCGATTGGCGAGCCCGCTCCGATCGCCGAGTACGATGGACGTCGTGAGAGCACGCCATCCGTCCGCCGGTGACATCCTGCTCACCGCGGCCCTCAACGCCGCCGCCGCGCCGCCGGCGACGTTCTTCTACGGCGGGCAGGCGGTCATCGAGGGCGTCCTGATGCGGGGCCGGCGCCACTACGCGGTGGCGGCGCGCCGCCCCGACGGCGCCATCACCGTCCTCTCCGAGCGGCTCCGCTCCCGCGTCTACACCGGCCGGCCGTGGTCGCTCCCGCTCCTCCGCGGAGCCGCGTCCCTCTGGGAGATGCTGGCGCTCGGGATGCGTGCCCTGCAGTGGTCGGCCAACGTCCAGCTCGGCGACGAGGTGGAGCTGAGCCCTGGCGCCATGCGGGTGACCATCGGCGTCTCCCTCCTCTTCGGGCTCGGCCTCTTCATCGGCCTGCCCCTGGCGGCGTCCTCCCTCCTCGGCCATGGCGCCCCCCAGTCGGTGGGCGCGGTGCTGATCGAGGGGGTTGCCCGCGCCGCGATCCTGCTCGGATACCTCTTCCTGATCGGGCGGCTGAGGAACGTCCAGCGCGTCTTCGAGTACCACGGAGCCGAGCACAAGGCGATCAACTGCCTGGAGTCCGGCGCCGCGGTCGAGGTCGGCAACGTGCGCCTCGCGAGCCGGCTTCACCCGCGCTGCGGCACCGGGTTCCTGGTCGTGGTGGCGCTGGTGAGCGTGATCGTCTTCACACCTCTCGGCTGGCTGTTCTGGCCGGTGCGGATCGCCTGCCAGATCGCCCTCATCCCCCTGGTCGCCGGGGTGGCCTACGAGGTGATCCGCGGCCTGGCGCGCATCCGCCACACCCGCTTCGGCCGGATCGCGCTGGTGCCGGTGCTGGCCGTCCAGCGGCTCTCCACCCGGGAGCCCGACGACTCGCAGATCGAGGTCGCGATCGCCGCTCTGGCCGCCGCGCGGGCCGGCGAGGATGCCGGCGTCGGGGAGGTCCACGCCGCCGTCCCCTGAGGGGTCGGGCCGGCGCCCGGCCGCACCGTGGGGCCGCGTGGGCCACAATCCCCTGAGCCATGGAAAGCCTGGAAGGGCGGCTCGCCGCCATCGTCGACCGCTACCGGGAGCTGGAGACGGAGCTCTCCGATCCCGAGATATGGGCCGACCAGCACCGCGTCCAGCGTCTCTCCCAGGAGCGGGCCCGGCTCAGCGAGGTGGTCGAGACCTCGCGCCGGCGGCGTGCCGCGCTCACCGCTGCCGACCAGGCGGCCGAGGCGGCTCGCAATGAGCGGGATCCGGAGATGATCGGCCTCTTCGAGGAGGAGGAGCGCACCCAGCGCGAGGCCGTCGAGGCAGCCGACGCCGAGCTCCGGCGCCTGCTGGTGCCCCGCGACCCCAACGACGATCGCGACGTCATCGTCGAGATCCGGGCCGGCACCGGCGGTGACGAGGCCGGGCTGTTCGCCGCCGACCTGCTCCGCATGTACGGCCGCTACGCGGAGCGGCGGCGGTGGTCGATGGAGCTGATCAGCGAGAGCCCGTCGGGAGCGCGTGGCGTGAAATCGGTCGTGGTCGAGGTCCACGGCCACGGTGCCTACTCCCGGCTCAAGTTCGAGTCCGGCGTCCACCGGGTCCAGAGGGTCCCCGAGACCGAGGCCAAGGGCCGGATCCACACCTCGGCGGCGAGCGTCGTGGTGATGCCCGAGCCCGACGAGGTCGAGGTCAGCATCGACGAGAACGACCTCAAGATCGACGTCTACATGAGCACCGGTCACGGCGGTCAGAGCGTGAACACCACCTACTCGGCGGTCCGGATCACCCACCTCCCGAGCGGCCTGGTGGTCACCTGCCAGGACGAGAAGTCGCAGATCAAGAACCGGGCCAAGGCGCTCCGCGAGTTGCGCGCCCGCCTCTATGACATCGCCCAGGCGGAGCGCGACGCCGAGCTGCGCGGGACCCGCCGATCGATGGTCGGGAGCGGTGACCGCAGCGAGAAGATCCGCACCTACAATTTCCCGGAGTCGCGGGTGACCGACCACCGCATCAACCTGACCCTCTTCCAGCTGCCCCGGATCATGGAGGGCGACCTGGACATGCTGGTCGAGCCGCTGATGCAGGAGGACCAGGCCCGGCGTCTGCTCGAGCAGGACGGGGTGGCCGGCTGAGCGTCTCGCCGGCGCTCCGCCCTATCCGGCCGGTCCTGCGCTGAGCGTCCGGCGCCGGCGCGGCTCGACCACCGGCAGCACCAGGAAGATCCCGGCCACGAAGTACACGACGAACATCCCGAAGACCACCGGGTAGCCCCCGAGCTCGCCGAGGATGTGGCCTCCGGCGTTGAAGTGGTCGAGGACCGGCCCGGCGATGAAGCGGGCGATGATCCCGGAACCCGCGGTCGCGATGTTGGAGAAACCGAGGAAGCGGCCCGTCTCGGCGGGCGGGATCAGGTCGATCATGAAGGCCCAATCGACGGTGAGGAAGCAACCGATCCCGACCCCGATCGGGACCCCGAACCAGAGCACCTGGGCGAGCCCCCGGGGTATCCCGAGCAGCGAGGCGATCGGCGCCGTCATCACGCTGGGCAGGAGCGTGTAGTGGGAGAAGACGAGGCCCAGGGCGCCCAGCGCGCCGAGGATGGCGCAGACGATCACCATCGGCTTGCGGCCCCAGCGGTCGGAGAGGCGAGCGGCCGGGTAGCAGACGGCGATCGCCAGGACCACGATGATTGCCAGCAGGTAGGTGGTGGCCGCGTTGGCGTGGTTGGTGCTGTGCGGGTAGAAGACGTCCTTGAAGAAGAACTGGGCGTAGGTCTCGAGCCCGACCACCCCCATCAGGATGAGCAGCCGCGACCCCATCAGCCAGAGGAAGTCGCCGTGACGGCGGGGGCTGATCTTGAAGGTGCCGAGGGTGATCTCACCGACCGACATACCGAGGCTGCCGTCCGGCCGGCCGCGGTCGGGGACCAGGGTGACGGTGAGCACCATGCTCACCACCAGCATCGCCGCCATCGCGAAGAGGGCGGCGCCGTACTGACCGCTGGCGGTGAAGATGCCGGTGACCAGGAAGCCGATCAGGGTGCCGACCAGGTTGCCCATGCCGTAGAAGGCGCCGAACTTGCCGAAGTCCTTCTCCGGGACGGCGTCGGGACCCAGCCCCTGGTAGGGCGCCTGGGCGGTGTTGGAGGCGATCTGGAGCAGGAAGTAGACGATCAGCAGCCAGAAGTAGACCCCGACGAAGGCCATGACCACCAGGAAGAGCGAGGAGCCCAGAGCTCCCCCGGCGATGTAGGGGCGCCGCCTCCCCCAGCGCAGCCGGGTCCGGTCGGAGAGGGCGCCGACCACCGGCTGCCAGACCACCGCCACCAGGGTGCCGAAGCCTTCGAGCGCGGAGAGGGCCGTTCCCTGGTGGGCCTGGCCCACCATCCGGGTGATGACCGGTGGGAGCACCTGGGCGCCGAGGGCGTTCCACAGCCAGCCGATCGCCACCCAGTAGATGCTGAGCAGGGTGAGCCGGCGCAGCCCGACGCTCTCCCAGGCGCCTCCGCGCCGGGACGCGATCGCGACGTCGGCGCTCGCCATCCCGCGACTCTACGGCGCGGTCGCGGGGTGGGGGGAGTCGGCTCACATCGTCTGCGCACCCCGCCGCCCCGATACAGTCCGCTGATGGCCACCACGACTCCCGGAGGTCCGGTGGGCGCCCGCACCGTCCTGGACGTCGTCCGCCTCTCCACCGCGTACCTCGACGACCACGGCAGCGAGTCCGCGCGGCTCGACGCCGAGCTGCTGGTGGCGCACGCGCTGGGGATCACCCGTCTGGACGTCTACCTTCAGTACGACCGCCCCCTGGACGACCCCGAGCTGGGCGCGATCCGCGAGCTGCTGCGCCGGCGGGGGAGGGGGGAGCCCGTCGCCCACCTGACCGGTCGCCGCGAGTTCCACGGTCGCAGCTTCCGGGTGAGCCCGGACGTGCTGATCCCCCGGCCCGAGACCGAGAGCCTGGTGGAGCGGGCGCTCGTGGCGGCCCGGGAGCGGACCGGCCCGCTGCGCATCGCCGACCTCGGCACCGGAAGCGGTTGCCTCGCCATCAGCCTCGCCTGCGAGCTGCCGGCGGCGACGGTGATCGCCGTCGACCTCAGCCCGGCGGCCCTGGTGGTGGCGGCCGAGAACGCCGAGGCCCTGGGAGTCGCCGAGCGGGTCCTCTTCGTCGAGGGGGGCTGGGTCGACGGGCTGGTCGCCGACCTCGACCTGGTGGTGAGCAACCCCCCGTACGTGACCACCGCCGAGATGGACGAGCTGCCCCGCGATGTCGCCTTCGAGCCCCGGCTGGCCCTCGACGGGGGCCCCGACGGGCTCGAGCCCTACCGTCTCCTGCTGCCGGCCGTGGCGGAGTTCTCCCCCCGGGTGAGGTGGGTGGGCCTGGAGGTGGACAGCCGCCGTGCGGCGGCCGTCGCCGAGATCGCCGGCGCGCTCTGGCCCGAGGCCGCGGTCAGCATCGCGGCCGACCTGGCTGGCCGTCCCCGGGTGGTCGAGGTGCGGCTCGGGGAGCCGGGATGACGATCGACGATGCGATCGCGGCGATCCGCGCCGGCGAGGTGGTGGTCGTCCCCACCGACACGGTCTACGGGCTGGCGGGTGATCCGTCGAACCCCGCGGCCGTCGAGCGCATCTACATCATCAAGGGGCGCCCGCCACGCCTCGAATTGAACCTGCTGGCAGCGTCCATCTCTCAGCTCGACGGGCTGGTGGAGATGGACTCCGTCGCCCGCGCCCTGGCCGGCGCGTTCTGGCCGGGACCCCTCTCCCTGGTCTGCCCGCTGGGGATCCGGCGGCTCGCCATCCCCCGCAGCGGCGGCAGCCTGATGGTGCGCGTCCCCGCTCACGACCTCCTGCGCGGAATGCTTGCCGCGACCGGCCCGGTCGCCTCCACCAGTGCCAACCGGCATGGCGCGCCCCCCGCCGGCAGCGCCCCCGCGGCCGAGCTGGCCCTGGGTGAGGACGTCGCCGGGGTGGTGGACGGCGGTCCCAGCACCGGGGTGGCCTCGACTATCATCGACCTGTCGTCGAGGCCTCCGTGCCTGCTGCGGGAGGGGCCGATCGCGTCGATCGCTCTCCGTCCGTACATCGGAGGCACCACCCCCGCACGCAAGAGGGAAGCCGGGACGTGACCGAGCAGACCGCCGAGGCGCCCGCCCGCGCCGCCGTCCTCCCTTCGCGCACCGCCCCCGGCTCCTTCGCCGACAAGCCGC
>DNAU01000171.1:1170-4211 GCA_003491925.1 Chloroflexota bacterium | reverse complement strand
CGGCAACGGCGACACCGCCTACGTGTGCACCGGGGCGACCGGTGATACCGGCTCCGCGGGGGCGCCGGGTACGGGCGCGACCGTGACGGTGCTCGCCTCTGGCAATCCCAACTGCCCCAACGGTGGGGTTCAGATCACCGACGGCAACGGCGACACCGCCTACGCCTGCACCGGGGCTACAGGTAGCACCGGTAACCAAGGGCCACCAGGTCCTCCGGGAGCGACCGGTTCCCCAGGTGCTACGGGTTCGTCGTCGGCGTTCGTAGCCAATGCTCCCGACGCACCCTGCTCAACCGGAGATATCGGGGTCAGCACGAGCGTGGAGGACGACGGGGGAATCGGTTACCCCCAAGTCGAACTCGACAATTGCGCCGCCACCAACGACTGGGTGAGCCTCGGCACCGCCATCCTCACCTCAGGCGTCGTGGCCGGCGAGATGCCCGACGTCGCCTGTTCCACCGGAGAGATCGGGGTCAACACCACCGCGGGAGACGGCTACCCCTACGGGGAGCTCTTCAACTGCTGGGCCACCAACAACTGGTCGAATACCGGCTACACCGATGACCCCTTGAACGCCGAGGTGACCTGGACATTCACCTTCACCGACCTGAATTTTGCCGACATCTCTGAGGGAGACACCTTCAGTGAAGGCTGCCCGAGCTACTGGCACATCATCGCCGGCGGCGCCACGTACGGCCCCTACCCCGGTGCCCCTGACGGCCCGCTTGCATTGGAGAGTTCCGCTCCCTTGGGCAGTAGCAGTTGGGTCGTTCAGTACGACCCACTCACCAATCCCGTAGGAGGGCTGTGGGACATCACGGTCTACGCGCTGTGTGCCCCGTGACGGTGACCACCCAACGCCGCCGAGCGATTGACGACACGCGGAGGTGATTCGCCAAGAACGAGACGAGGCGCCTGGAGGGGACGCCGCCCATGGCGGCCTCCCCAACCCAGGTGGTCCTCGCGTCGCCACCGCCCCGTCGCTCAACTCCAGGGGAAGGCGATCTCGGGCCGCAGCCAGCAGTTCGCGGTCTCGCCGTCCAGGCTGAACTGGAGGTCGGAGTTCATGGTCTGGGGCACCGAGGAGAAGGCGAAAAGCTGGGAGGGGATGAAACGCGGCCACTCTAGCGGGCCCCTCCCCCACCATTCGGATGGATGGCCCGCTTGGAGGACGATACGAGGCCGATCCTCGGGCCGCTGATCGGGGGCCCCGTCGACACGGCGCTCTCGGTTGATCTGCAAGCCGTCGCCACCTGCTGGGCGCGGAAGACTGCCATGTGTATCCAGCTCATCTCGCCCAGGGAGTGGTGGCCCATCCCCCAACGCCACTTCGCGCAGCTCTATGAGAGCCGCGAGCGTCGCTCGCCCCTCCCGGGCTCCTAGGCTGTCCTGTCCCCAAGATCTGCCGACGGATCGGGGTCAGCGCGACCACATCTTCTCCTTGCCGATGACCTGCTCCGGGGTGCGGCCGCGGGTGTAGCGGCCGGTGTGGCCCGGTCGGTGTTGGAGTAGCGCAGGTAGCGGTCCAGGTCGAGGCGCAACCCGGTGTACTTGGGGATCAGGTAGCGAGCGAAGGCCGGCTTCCAGCACTCCTCGAGGATGGTCTCCTGGACCCGCTCCACGCAGCCGTTGGTCTGGGGCCGGCCGGCGTGGATGAAGAGATGCCGAGCCCGCAGCCGCTCCACCGCCCGCTCGAACTCCTGGGAGCGGAACTCCGAGCCGTTGTCGCTCATCACCGCCTCCAGCTGCCAGCCCCGGGCGGCCAGGTCGTGGGCCACCCGCTGGGCCAGGGCCGAGGTCCAGTGGGCCAGGGGCTTGCGCGGGGTGACGTGGAGCTCGGCCCAGGTGTAGGCCGAGGCCACGTCGATGGCCGTGTACTGCCAGACCGTGCCCCGGGTGCCGGAGAGCCGGCCGATGCAGAAGCAGTCCATCTGGACGATCTCGCCGGGGTGGTCGACCTCGATGTGGCGCTCCGGCTCCGGCCCGGCGCCACGGGGCTCCGGAGGGGCGGCATAGCCGGCCACCAGGCCCAGGCGCCGGCTGCGGGTGTTCAGCCCATGGCGGCGCAGGACCCGCCAGACCCCGTTGGGGGAGAGCCGGATCCCACCCCACAGCGGCCGGGCCAGCTCGGCGGCGATCCGGGCCGGGCCGAAGCCGGGGTGGCCCAGAGCGAAGGCCAGCGCCCGCTGCTCGACCAGCGGCGAGGTCGAGTTCGGCATCCGCGGCGGCCGGCGTTCGCGGGGACGGAGGATCTCCGGACCGAAGCGGAGCAGCTGGCGCCGCCAGGCGTAGTACGTCGACGGGTGGATCCCCATCGCCCGGCAGGCCGCCCGGACGTTGCCGAGTTCGCCGGCCAAGGCGAAGGCGCGCAGGCGGAAGCGGAACAGCGCATCATCGGGAGTCACGGCGGCGCTCCTTGGGTTGGTTGAGATCTCCGAAGGATGCGCCGCTTTCTGCTACCTGGGGGTCAGTCCTCCAAGTGTCGGCAGAACTCGGGGATACAACAGCTTAGGGAGTGGTCAGGACCAACACCCGATTATTCCAGGTGTCACTCAGGAAGACGCTGTCTCCGCTGAAGGCGATCGCGAACGGGTAGATGGTCTGATTGCCCTCGTAGCTGTCGGGAACGCCCATCTGAGCGCCGGTGGCGCTGAAGTTCAAGGCACCCGTGGCGGTCATCGAGACGATGCGGTTGTTGCCTGTGTCCGAGACCCAGATGCTGCCGTCGGGCGCGACGGTAACCCCCCAGGGAACGTCGAGGTGCCCGGCGCCCTTTCCAGTGAGCTTGTAGATAGGTGTGCCCCACGTGTGAGAGGAGAGCGAGAGGCTCTGAACGCGGTTGTTCAAGGTGTCGGCGACCCAGAGGGTGCTGCCGTCCGGCGACACCGTGATCCCGGTGGGCTGGTTCAGCTCGCCCGCCGGAGCACTCGAGCCGGTGCCCTTCTTGCCGTAGGCCACGCAGCCGAGGAGGTCGAGGGTGCTGCTGGTCACGGTCGCGGTGCACCCCTGGATGCGGTCGTTGCCGGTGTCGCTGACGTAGA
>DNAU01000171.1:0-1103 GCA_003491925.1 Chloroflexota bacterium | reverse complement strand
TCGCTGATGTACAGCTCACCGTCGGGGGCGAAGGCGATGCCCTGGGGGAAGCTGAAGTCGCCCAGGGCGGTCCCCTTGGCGCCGCCGGTCACGCAGTTGACGCCGGTGGGACCGCAGGCCTCGATCTGGTTGCTCTCCCGGTTCGCGATGAAGACGTCCCCGGTCCCCGGCTGCAGGGCGATGCTCCAGGCGAAGTTGATGGCCCCGTCCTGGTCCGGGTCACCCCGCTGGCCGAAGGCCAGCGCTCCCTGGATCGTCCCCCCCGAACCCAGCGTCCCGTACTCGACCCGCTGGTTCCAGTAGTCCATGACGTAGATGTCGCCATTGGCGGCCACGCCCAGGCCCCGCGGCGCGTTGACCCCCGGCAATGGGAGTGGCGTCGAGGTGGTGTCGAGGATCGACGTGGCACTGAACGTCGGGGTCTCAGTGAAGCTGAACTCGTGGAGGTTGTAGCCCCACTCGTCGGTGAGGAGCAGGTCGTTGTTGGCGGTGACGGTCAGGCCGCGAGGGCCGACGAAGGCGCCGTTTCCCGCCCCCTGCGGGATGGTGTCGGCCCAGGCCGCGCTGGTGTAGTGTCCGCCGCTCTGCGTGAGGTCGAACACCTCGACTCGCTTGCCGCCGGAGTCGGTGGCGAACGCCAGGGTCCCGTCGTCGCTCACCGCCACCCCGCGCGGGTCGTCGGTAAAGTCCCCGTTGCTCGTGCCCGAGCTCCCGAAGCCGAACTCCAGCGTTGCCGAGGTGCTGGTGGCCCGGTAGACGTAGCACTCGCTCTCGGTCTTGTTCTGGGGCCGGTTCATGACGAGGACGTCACCGTTGGGAGCCACCGCCACCTGGCGGGGCTCGTGCAGCGTCCCCGTGCCGAACGATCCCAGGTAGGTGTAGCTGGGCGGACTGTCAGCGCCGATCGAGAACTTCTCGACCCGGCCGGCCCCGTCGACGACATACACCCAGCGGTCGGCAGCGTCCACGGCGACCCCGTACGCCTCGGTGAACTCTGCGTTCCCGGCGCCCTTGCTGCCGAACTGGGTGAGGTAGCTGAAGCCGGCGGTGGGAGAGAAGGAGAAGACCAGGACCCGGTTGTTGGCGGTGTCGGCCACGTAGAC
>DNAU01000141.1:3822-6098 GCA_003491925.1 Chloroflexota bacterium | reverse complement strand
ACCTGCTCACCGCCCTCTTCACGCTGATGCTGGTCGCGACCGGCGTCGCCGCCGCCGCCCATCGTCAACTCCCTCTGCGGCAGATGGCGGGCACCGTGCTGGTGATCCCCGTCGTCTGCCTGGTCACGGGGTTGCTGCGCGGACTGTGGGCGCTGCGACGCACCACCGGCTGCGGGTGGGGGGATGCGGCGCGAGCTCTCCGGATCTGGTTCGCGCTGTCCTGGGTGGTGTCGCTGGCCTGCGTCCGGGGACTGGTGCGCCGAGGAGCCGTGTTCCTGCGCACTCCGAAGGCGAAGGAGGGGACCAGCACGCTGGGCCGAGCACTTCGCTACAGCCTAGCGGAGAGCGTCATCGCCGCAACCACCGCGCTCGCCGTCGCCGCCATGCTGCTGCGCGCCCCCGGCCTCTCCACAGCGCTGCTGGGGCTTCTGCTGCTCTTCGAGGCGTTCATCTACGTCAGCGCTCCCTGGGCCAGCGCGGCAGCCGAGAGGATCGCGATGACCCCGGCACGGCGGGTCTTCCTGCGATCCGCCCAGAACACCGGGAACCGGCCGCCGGCGGCGCCGGCGCTCACCGCGATGGGGGCAGGAGGAGTGGCCGCCCTCGCCGTCGACCACCCCATCCGCGACGCCAACGGCGACGGCGTCCGCAACACCAACCGTCACCGCCTCCCCCACGCCGACGCCCCGGTCGTCCCCCACCCCAACGCCGACGCCCACTCCGACCGCGACGTCGACGCCCACCCCGTCGCCCGGCCCCACTCCCGGCCAGGAGCCGCGATGATCTTCGGGGAGCCCGAGAGCAACTCATCCCCACCATCGGCGCCGTTCGCGCCGGGCGCGAGTACACTCGGCGGGGCATGACAGGGCAGTTCGCCGACTTCCTCGCGGCCCATGCCGAACGTGTCGCGGAGATCTGGGCTCAACTCCAGGGCAGCGCGCCCGAGACGCGACCGGGCGCGGCCACCCGGGGCCCCCGCCAGTTCCTCAGCGCAACCCTGGTGGCGCTCTCCGCCGACGACCTCGGCCCGCTGATGGCGTTCCACGAGATCGAGTTCGAGAAGCCGTTCGAGATGGACCAGCGCGTGGAGCGGGCCCTGCTCCATCTGGCTGCGCTGCGTCCCGCGACCGCCAAGGCGGCGGATGAGGCAGGGCTGGACATGGAGTCCCAGCTCTCGCTCGCCCTCGACGCGGCGGAGGACCTCACCACCATCGCCACCCGTCTGAGCGTGACGGTGGCCCGGCGTCTGGCTCAGCAGATCTCGGCCATGAACACGACGAGCAGCGCTCGAGGGACCTCGCTCTCCATCACCATGCACGAGCTGCGCAGGCCTCTCACCATCCTCAACAGTTACGGCCAGCTGCTGTCGACCGGCATGCTCGGTCAGATGCCGGACTCGGCCTCGGTGGCCATCGACGGGATCACGGCGAGCACCGAGATGATGGTCCGGATGGTCAACGCCCTCGCCGAGCTCTCCCGGCTCGAGGACCCCGACGACAAGCTGACCTACGAGCCGATCGGACTTGCCGATCTGATCAGCGGCGGCGTCGAGACGGTGGCCATGGAGGCGAAGCTCCGCGATTGCAAGGTGACCCAGGATGTCTCCTCTGAGATCACCTTCCGCGGCGACCGGCGCCGCCTGACCCTCGCCCTGACCAACATCCTGGGCAACGCCGTCAAGCACTCCCCCGACGGCTCCACCATCTCGGTGCGGGGCTGGGAGCAGGACCATCAGGTGCACATCGCGGTCCGCGACCAGGGTCCGGGCTTCGCCTCCGAGGACGCGGACAAGCTCTTCGAGAAGTACTACCGCTCGGTCGCCGAGCGCCATCGCAAGGTGCCCGGCAGCGGGCTCGGCCTCTACATCGTCAAGACCGTGGCGGAGCGCCATGGCGGGAGCGCGAGCGCACGCTCGGAGCCGGGGAAGGGCGCCGAGTTCGAGATCATCGTGCCCTCGAGCGAGCGGCGCTGATGGCCGGCGCACCTCCCCCGCCCACCCGCCGCGAGCGCGACTCGATGGGGGAGCTCGAGGTTCCCGCGGACGCCTACTACGGCGCCAGCACCATGCGGGCGAGGCTCAACTTTCCGATCAGCCGGCTGCACCTCCCGCGCGACTTCGTGAGGGCGCTGGGCCTGATCAAGCGCCAGGCCGCGATCGTCAACGTGGAGCTTGGCCTGCTCGAGCGCCGACTCGGCGAGGCGATCGCGCAGGCTGCTCAGGAGGTGGCCGACGGACAGCTCGACGGTCAGTTCGTGGTCGACGTCTTCCAGACCGG
>DNAU01000141.1:0-3739 GCA_003491925.1 Chloroflexota bacterium | reverse complement strand
AACATGAACGCCAACGAGGTGATCGGCAACCGGGCGATCGAGCTGCTCGGCGGCGTGCTGGGTTCGCGGACGCCCGTCCACCCCAACGACCACGTCAACCTCTGCCAGTCGTCGAACGACGTCATCCCCACCGCGATCCACGTCGCGGGCGCGGTCGCCCTGTCGAGGGACCTCCTCCCGGCGCTCGCCGCCCTCGAAGCGTCCCTGCGCGCCAAGGCCCAGGAGCTCTGGCCAGTGGTCAAGACGGGGCGCACCCACCTTCAGGACGCCACCCCGATCCGGCTCGGTCAGGAGTTCCTGGGCTGGGCCGGCCAGGTGGAGCGGGCCCAGCGGCGCTGCCGGCAGGCTCTCGGCGAGCTCTGCGAGCTGGCCCTGGGGGGGACCGCCGTGGGCACCGGGGTGAACACCCACCCCGAGTTCGCCAGGCGAGTGATCGCCGGGCTGGCCGCGACCTGCGAGCTCCCCCTCACCGAGACCGACAACCACTTCCAGGCCCAGGCCACCCTGGACGGCGTGGTGGCCGCCCACGGTGCCCTGCGCGCCACGGCCGTCTCCCTCTACGAGATCGCCGCCAACATCCGGCTGCTGGCCTGCGGCCCGCGGGCGGGGATCGCCGAGATCGCCCTGCCCGAGGTCCAGCCGGGGTCCTCGATCATGCCCGGGAAGATCAACCCGGTCATCGCCGAGTCGCTCACCATGGTGGCCGCCCAGGTGGTCGGCAACGACGCCACCATCGCCTTCGCGGGCGCCGCCGGTTCGCTCCTCGAGCTCAACGTGATGATGCCGGTCGCCGCCCACGCCCTTCTGGAGTCGATCGGCATCCTCTCCACCGCCGCCACCAACTTCGCCAGGCAGGCCGTGGACGGCATCACGGCGACCGGCAACGGCCCACGGCTGGTCGAGCAGGGGCTGATGACCTGCACCGGGCTCGCTCCCCGGATCGGTTACGATCGCGCCGCTCAGATCGCCAAGGAGGCTTTCGCAACCGGGCGCACGGTGCGCGAGGTGGCCCGCGAGCGGACCCAGCTCAGCGACACCGAGCTGGACGAGCTGCTCGACCCGGTGGCGATGACCGAACCGTCTCCCGGACGGATCGGCGCCGGCGGGGGTTAGTCAGCCGGCCTCGATCGGGAGCTTCCCCGACTGACCCGTCCGCCGCCTCGACGGTCTCAGGCGCGCCCGCCCGGCCGAGCGAGATCGGCGGCGAGCTGCGCCTCGAGCTCCTCGCGGTCCCAGAGCAGGACTCCGGCCTCGGCGGCGAGCTGGCGCGCGTCCTCGCGGAAGGGCGCGGTGCCGACCACCATGCCCCCCATCTGGGAGCAGCCCAGTCGGGCCAGGGTGCCGGAATGGTGCTGCAGCGCGGCCAGCACGGCCCGGACGACCTCCGGACCGAGGGGAGCATTCCACCGCTTGACCTGGACGGCCACCCCCTGGTCGCCCCGGCAGATCAGCAGCGCCGACCCGATCTCGCCGCGGCTCGGCACCGGCCAGACGGTGTACCCACGGCGGCCGAAGAGGCCGGTGAGGTGCCGTTCGAGATCCTCGCCACTCATCACGGTCAGGTTGATCCGGGGGGGAGTGGACGTCGCCGGAATCTCGGCGTGCGGCCGGGCGGGCACCGGTGCTCCGGCACGAACGGGCGACGGGCCGTCGCCCTGGCCGCGATGCCAGAGCTTGGCCACGCCGAAGGGCGACACCCCCTGACCGATCTGCACCCTGACACTCCCGGAATCAACTCCAGCGAAGCGCTGGAGGCACGGCGACGAGCCTCAACATACGGCGCCGGCCGTTCCGGGTACGACATCACGATGTCACAGAACAGCCTCGCGCGTGCTACGTGCCGGCTCAGTCTCCGGACGAGCTGCAGGCGGCGCAGATCCCGGGCAGGAGCAGGGGGTGGTGGGCGAGCGAGAACCCGGTGTCCCGGCGGAGTCGCGAGGCCAGGGCGTGGACGGCCTCGACGCTCACATCCTCGGTGGCGCCGCAGCGCGTGCAGACGGCGTGGTGGTGGGCGATCTCCTGGATCTCGAAGCGGGCCACCCCGTCACCGAGCCTCACCTGCTCCAGGAGTCCCGCGTCGGTGAGGTCGGCGAGCACCCGGTAGACGGTGGAGCGGTCCATCTCCTCGTTGCGCTGGAGGCGCTGCCAGACGTCCTCAGCGCTGAGGTGGGCTCCACCGGCACGGGCGGCGACCGCCAGCACGGCGATGCGCTGCGGCGTGGCCCGGAGGCCGGCGGCGCGGATGATCTCCCGGGTCGCGGCCTCGCCGCTCCGCGACGGCCTGGCTGCAGGCGGACTCATCGGCGTCAGTGTACCCGGCGGGCGGGAGCCCAACCGGTGGTGCCGCCGCCGGAGTGGCGCCGATCGCATCCGGTTCCACGACCCTCCCGCGACCAGGCCGAGCTCGCAACCCGCACCCGGTCTGCGAGCGGGGGGCGAGCTCAGCCGACGACGACCACGAGCGGGGGGAGTCGCGGCGTGGCCGCGACCCGGCAAACTAGGGATCAAGCCCACACCCCAGGAGATCCGACGTGGCCGAGCCCGTTCGCGCCAGTCTCCCCGCCAGGATCGAGCACCCGACCCTCGACCTGCCCACCCGGGAGAAGCTCATCGTCATGGTGGCGGTCCTCCTCGGCCTCTTCCTGAGCGCGCTGGACCAGACCATCGTCGGGGTGGCCCTGCCCCGGATCGTCAGCGACCTCAAGGGCAGCGACCTCTACACCTGGGTGGTCACCGCCTACCTGCTCACCAGCACGATCACCGTGCCGATCTACGGGAAGCTCGGCGACGTCTTCGGACGGCAGCGGATGCTGATCGTCGGGATCCTCATCTTCCTGGCCGGGTCGGCGCTCTCCGGACTCTCCCAGAGCATGGGCGAGCTGATCGTCTTCCGGGCCATCCAGGGGTGCGGAGCGGGTGCGCTGTTCCCCATCTCCCTGGCGGTGATCGGCGACCTCTTCACGCCCCGGGAGCGCGGCCGCTACCAGGGGCTCTTCGGCGCCGTCTTCGGGGTCAGCTTCATCGTCGGCCCCTTCCTGGGCGGGATCATCACCGACGACATCAGCTGGCACTGGATCTTCTACGTCAACGTCCCGGTCGGGATCGTCGCCCTCTACGCGATCTCCACCCGCCTCCCCAACCTCAAGACCACCGCCGCCCGGCTGCGCGACCTTGACTTCTCCGGGATCGCGATCTTCACGGTGGGGGTGGTGCCCATCCTGATCGGCCTCACCTTCAAGGGGCTGACCAGCTCCGGCGGCAGCCTGTACGGGTGGACCTCGTGGCAGGTCGGCGGGCTCATCCTGCTCGGGCTCCTGATCATGGCCGGCTTCATCGTCAACGAGGCGCGCGCCCGGCAGCCGATCATTCCGCTCGACCTCTTCTCCACCCGAACCCTGGCGGCCACCAACGTCGCCGTCTTCATGATCGCGTCGTGCATGTTCGCGGCGGTCATCTTCATCCCCCTCTACTACCAGGTGGTCAAGGGGGTGAGCGCCACCGCCTCCGGCTACTCGATGTGGCCGCTGCTGGTGGGCCTCATCGCCACCAGCATCGGTGCCGGCTTCTTCCTCACCAAGACCGGCCGTTACAAGGCGCTGCTCCTGATCGGCCTCGCCGTGCTCATCGCCGGAAGCTTCCTGCTCACCCACCTCAGCCCGTCGACGTCGACCCCCACCCTCTGGCTCTGGCTGGCCCTGACGGGTTTGGGGATCGGTCCCTCGATGTCGGTCTTCACCGT
>DNAU01000274.1:2112-4369 GCA_003491925.1 Chloroflexota bacterium | reverse complement strand
ACGATGTCGGCGGTCGAGCCGGGCGCCTTGGTGATCACCTCTTTCAGGTACTTGCCGAGGCCGTCGTGGGTCATGCCCCGGACCACCTTGACCCCCTTGGCCGGGACGTCGGCGAACTTCACGGTGCAGTTCTGGCCGCTGAAGATGGCCTCGGAGAGGTCCTTCCCCACCTTCTCGACGTCGATGTCGATGGCCGCCGAGAACTCGATGTCGGAGATGTGGTAGCCGCCGAGGTCGACGTGCATCAGCCCGGGGATCTGCTCGCCCGGCTCCGCGTGCTGGTAGTACTCCACGCCCTGGACCAGGGACGAGGCGCAGTTGCCGACGCCGATGATGGCGACCCGGACCTTGTTGCTCATGAGACTCCCTCGCTGACCGGCGCGCGCAGCGCCTCGGTGATACGGCTGAGCTCGGGGGCGTCACTCGAATCGCCCGCCCCGAGGATCTGGACGAAACTCTCCAGGTTGCGACGGATGGCTTCGCGGTCGAGCCGGCAGAGAACCTCGCGCCCCTCGCGCCGAGCCGAGATCACCTGGGCGTGGCGGAGGGTCCGGAGGTGCCAGCTCATCCGCGGCTGGCTGACCTTGCAGACCTCGGCCAGCTCGGAGACGCGGAGCTCGCCCCGACGGGCGAGGATCTCGACGATGGCCAGGCGGGTCGGGTTGGCCAGGCCCTCGAAGTGGACCGACAGGTCGAAGACACCGGCGGCGATGGCCAGGGGGACCGCCCGCCGCGGGGTTCGGGAACGCATAACCGAATCTTTCATAAAGGAGCCTTGAATAAAGACTAG
Source organism: Chloroflexota bacterium (assembly GCA_003491925.1). Lineage (GTDB taxonomy): Bacteria > Chloroflexota > Dormibacteria > Aeolococcales > Aeolococcaceae > Changshengia. The sequence continues at coordinate 3,579 of DNAU01000274.1, read as the reverse complement.
CTTATGTGTTGCCCGAGCGCAACCCCCGGACCGGGCCCTCCGCAGGGCCCCGCCCCAAACCGACCCCCTCTATTTGGTCACTAGCAAAACTAGATTTGGTATGCAAGGATGATCGAGGCGCCCGCTCCACACCCCGCTGGCGGGTTGGGAGAGCCCAGGGGCGCCGCAGGGGGGCCGGACGTGGCACGGTCGACGCAGACCATCGGCGTGGTCGGGGGAGGGTGCAGCGGCGCGCTGCTGGCCCTGGAGCTGGCGGGGCGGGTCGAACGCGGTCCGAGCCGGATCGTGGTCATCGATTCGAGCCCTCGGCCGTGGCGGGGCGTGGCCTACAGCACCTCGTCGCCGAGCCACCTCCTGAACGTCCCGGCCGGGCAGATGAGCGCTTACGCCGACCGGCCCGACCACTTCGTCGCCTGGGCGCGAACGCGAAGCCCCGGCGTGACCGGGGCCAGCTTCGTGCCCCGGGGCCTGTACGGGGACTACCTGGCGGAGATGGTCGCGACCGCCCAGGCGGAGGCACCCCCGGGCAACTCGATCACCCGGATTCAGGGCCGGGTGGTCTCCATCCGTCGCTCACCGGGAGCGACCAGCAGCGAGCTGCGGCTCGCCGACGGCAGCCGCCTGGTGGCGGACACGGTGGTCCTGGCCATGGGCAACCTGGCACCGGCCACGCCGCGGTTCGCCCTCTCGGCAGGCCTCCATCGCAGCGATCGCTATGTGGGCGACCCCTGGGCCGCACCGTGGCAGGAGAGCCGGGACGGCTCCGTGCTGCTGGTCGGCACCGGCCTCACCGCCGTCGACGTTGCCCTCGAGCTGGACGACATGGGCTTCGCCGGCACCATCCAGGCAGTCTCACGTCACGGGCTGCTGCCCCGGCGGCACCGCTCGGACCCCGGTCCCCCGGTCTTGCCGTGGTCGCCGGCCACGAGCCGGAACACCATCCGGACCATCCTCGCCGAGTTGCGCGCCAGCGCCCAGGCGCGCGGGGACTGGCGACCGGCGGTTGACGCCCTCCGTCCCCACGCCAGCGAGGTCTGGCGGCGTCTTCCCGACGCGGAGCGCCGCCGCTTCCTCCGCCACGCCGCGCGCATCTGGGAAGTGCACCGGCATCGGCTCGCGCCACCGGTGGGGCAGCGTCTCGCCGCCCTGGTCGAGCAGGGCCGGCTGCAGGTGCTGGCCGGTGTGATCGAGGAATGCCACGAGCGCGCGGGGGGCGTCGACGTGGTGGTGCGGGGCCGCGGCCCGCGGGGTGGGCACCAGACCCTCACGGTGGAGAGGGTGGTCAATTGCACAGGGCCACAGCAGCGCCTCGCGGAGGCGGGCGATCCACTCCTCGACAGCCTCTTCGCCTCGGGAGCGGCCCGCCCCGGGGCCCACGGGCTCGGCGTGGACGTCGACGCGGAGGGGGCGGCGGTGGAGGCGAGCGGCCGGAGCTCGCGGACGCTGTGGACGATCGGCCCGCTGCGG
>DNAU01000274.1:0-2027 GCA_003491925.1 Chloroflexota bacterium | reverse complement strand
GAGACGACCGCGGTTCGCGAGATACGGATTCAGGCCGCGGGGCTCGCCACTCGCCTCGCCGGGCCTGCCCCGCGGGCACGCCCCACGGTTGCCCTCCACAGCGACCGACCTGCGCCGCCGCCCCCGCGCGCACCCATCGAGGTGGTCGCTCTCGAGACCCGTGGGCTGGGCAACCGCTGCCACGTCGCCAGCGACGGCCGGGTGGCCATCGTCGTCGATCCTCCTCGAGACATCGACCGCTGTCTGGCGCTGACCGGCCGTCTCGGGGTCGGCATCGCGTGGGTCCTCGACACCCACGTGCACAACGACTACGTGAGCGGCGGCCTCGAGCTGGCCCGCGTCACCGGCGCCCGCTACGGCCTGGCCGCGGCCGAGGATGTCGCCTTCACCGAGTCGCGGACCCGGCTGCGCGACGGAGACCTCATCGAGGCCGGGGCGATGCGCGTCCGAGTGGTGCACACCCCCGGCCACACCGAGCACCACCTCGCCTACGTGCTCATCGAAGCGGCCACCGGCCTGGCCGTGGCCGTCTTCAGTGGAGGATCCTGGCTCCACGGGGGCGCTGGGCGCACCGACCTCTCGGGAGCGGAGAGGACGCTCGGGCTGGCCCGTGCGCAATGGCAGTCGATCCGCCGGCTCGCGGCGCAGCTTCTCGACCCGGTGGAGATCAGACCGACCCACGGCTTCGGCAGCTTCTGCGCCGCAGGGCTGGCACCCGCCGAGGGACCGTCGACGGTCGGAGCCGCCCGGGGCACCCATCCGGCGCTGCGCCTCGACGAGGAATCCTTCGTCGCCCAGCTGGTCTCCGGGTACACCGCCTACCCGAGCTACTACGCGCGGATGGCACCCATGAACCGGATGGGCCCAGCGCCCATCGACCTGGCCCCGGCTCCCTCCGCCGACCCGGTGGTGGGGGACGCCAGGTTGGCCTCCGGCGAATGGTTCGTCGACCTGCGCCCGCGTCGGAGCTTCGCCGCCTCACACCTCCCCGGCTGGCTCAACTTCGAAGCTGGGGATTCCTTCGCGACCTATCTGGGCTGGCTGCTCCCCCCGGGGACACGGCTCACCATCGCCGCGGAGGACCCGGCCGTGGTGGCCGAAGCCCAGCGCGCCATGGCTCAGATCGGCATCGAGCGCCCGACCGCCCAGCTCACGGGGCCCTTCGGCAGATGGGCGGCGGGGACGAGGCCGGGCAGCTACCGGGTGGCGAGCTTCGCCGACCTGGCCGCGGCGCGGGATCTGGGCGCGGAGCCGCCGGTGCTGGACGTCCGCCGGGACGACGAATGGCGCGCGGCCCACCTCGCCGGCGCCCTCCACGTCCCGCTCCCCCAGCTGGCCGAGCACCCGGACCGGATCCCGAGACGGGGCATTCCCGGGGTGCTCTGGGTGCACTGCGCCAGCGGGTATCGAGCTGCGGTCGCCGCATCGTGGCTGGACGCGCGCGGGGTCGACGTCGTGCTGGTCGACGACAGCTTCTCATCGGCGGCCCCGGCCGGCCTCGAGGTCCTCTCCGGCGACGACCGGCCGAGGAGACCGGTGGGGTCGTCGAGGCGGTCCGGATCGGGGGCCCACGTCACCAGCCTCACCGCGTCCGGGATCCGGGAATGAGCCACCTGCCCACCTCCGCGCCCACCGACCCAAGCCCCGTCCCGCCGCAGCCGGGAGCGCCGCGGCGCCACGCCGGCCGGCATCGAGGATCAGATCAGCCCATCTGGCCCACATGGCCCACTTGAAGAAAGGGAGAGTCACATGGCGAGCTATGCCCACCCCGAGGTCCTGGTCAGCACCGACTGGCTGGCCGACCACCTCGCCGACCCCGCTGTCCGCATCCTCGAGGTCGACTGGGATCCCTCCGGGGCCTACGAGCTCGGGCACATCCCCGGCGCCTCGCTAATCGATTGGAAGCGGGACATCAACGACCCGATCCGCCGCGACATCCTCTCCGGAGAGGCGCTCGAGGCTCTGCTCGGAGGTCTCGGCGTCACCGCCCAGACCACCCTGATGCTCTACGGCGACATGCGCAACTG
>DNAU01000205.1 GCA_003491925.1 Chloroflexota bacterium | reverse complement strand
CGCGCACGCCCCGCACCTCGCGCCGCCGCCACAGCGACGGGGTCGCCGCCCTGCCGGTCCGGACCGTGGCGATCGACCGCTACCTCGAGACGATCTTCTGCATCGCGGCCGAGGACCAGCCGGTGCGGCCGACCCGGATCGCCCATTGGCTCGGGGTGAAGGCACCCACGGTCAGCATCGGGCTCCGCCGGCTGCGGGCCGGCGGCTGGATCCACACCGAGATCGACCGCCGGGTCACCCTGACCCCGGCCGGGCGGGCCGCCGCCGAGGCCATCGTGCGCCGCCACCGGCTGGCGGAGTGCTGGCTCACCGACGTCCTCGGACTGGATTGGGCGAGCGCCCACCTGGAGGCGAACCGGCTGGCGGCGTCGTTCTCGGACGCGGTGCTCGCCCGGCTCGACCGGGCCCTCGACCGACCGGCCATCTGCCCGCACGGCCATGCCATCCCGGGTCGGTCCGCGCCCTATGGGACGGTGGTCGCGCTGGCCGACCTCCCGCCCGGAGCCACCGCCACGGTGCGGCGGATCTCCGAGATCATCGAGCACGAGTCCTTCCAACTGCTCCGCGATCTCGCCGCCGCGGGAGTGCGCACCGGCGTCGAGGTCACCGTCGACGCCGACGGTCGCCCGGGGGAGGTGGGTCTGAGCGTGGGCGACCGGCGCCACGCGCTCACCGTCGATCCGGCAGCCGCGCGCTTGATCTGGGTCGAGATCGCGAGCCACCCACCGCCCGGGTCGGCGGCGGGAGCGGTGGCGGCGCGCGCCTGACCGTCGGGGCCGCCCGGTGGCAGCGGGTCGCGGTCAGGATTGGCCCGAACATCACGACCCGGAGTGCTGGAACCCCCACCCGTGAGTGGGACGCGAGACATCAGCGGAAAGGGGCCGTTGGGCTCTGGTGCGCCGGAGCGGCAGGGGGCACCCTGGGATGCCAAGGAGGATCGGTTGGATGCGCACCGCGATCGTGTACGAAGGCACACACGGCAGCAGCGCGGCCGTCGCCCGGATCATCGCCGCTGAGGCCGCGGTCCACGGCCCGGTCATTGTTGGCGAGGTGCACGAGATCCCGCTCACCGAGCTGGAGGGCGTCGAGTTCCTGGTGGTCGGAGGACCGACCCACCGCTGGGAGGACTGGGCCGACGTCACCCGGACCCCGACCTCGGCCCATGTCCTCCGCGACTACCACCTCACCCCCGACGGGGTGCGCAACTGGCTGGACCACCTTCCGCCCCGACCCAGCTTCTGTGCCGCGACCTTCGACACCCGTGAGCCGGGCCTCCGGGTGCTGACGGGGACCGCGGCCCTCGCCCTCTACCGCGCGCTCCGGCGCCGTGGCTGCCACCTGGTCACCCGGCCGGCCAGCTTCCTGGTCAAGCCCGGCCAGGTCTCCGAGCTGATGGACGGAGAGCGGGACCGAGTGAGCGCCTGGGCGGTCCAGGTCTTCCGCCGGGCGGAGCATCACCACCCGGTCCACATCGGCTGAGGCGGGTCGGCACGGGCCTCCGAGCTCGGTGACCCCGGCAGGGCACCCTGGTGTCCCGGCCCGCCCCATCAGCCGAATCTAGACAAGACGAGACGTCTCATCTAGTATCGTTGCATGGCCTCGACCGGCACGGACGCAGCGGCCGCCGGCGCAGCGCGCCGGCAGGCCGCCCGCGCGCGCATCCTGGTCGCCGCACGGCGTTCCCTGAGCTCCGGTGGACTACCACCCTTCGCCGAGCTCGCGCGGGAGGCCGGCGTCTCGCGAGCCACCCTGTACCGGTGCATACCGTCGCGGGGCGAGCTGTTCCGGCTCCTGGAGGTCGAGCCGGACCCCAGCGCTCGCGACCGCGTGCTCGAGGAGGCGGTCACCCTGTTCGGCCAGCGCGGCCTCGCGGCGCTCTCCATGGAGGAGCTTGCCGCACGCGCCGGCATCTCCCGGGCCAGCCTCTACCGGCTCTTCCCGGGCAAACCAGCCCTCTTCCGGGAGGTGGTGCGCGCCCACTCCCCCTTCATCCCGGTCGCGCGCGCCATCGCCGAGCACGCGGGGGAGCCCCCGGAGCGGGTCATGCCGGTGCTCGCCCGGGAGATCGTCCGCAGCACGTGGGGTCGCACGGGACTCTTCCGGGTCCTGCTCCTCGAGATCTCGGGGCCCGACGCCGACGCCGAGCTGGCTCGCGAGCTGGCGCTCTCCGAGACCATCGGTCCGCTGGTCGCCTACGTGGCCGGGCAGATGGAGAGTGGGTGGCTCCGTCGGATGGACCCCCGCATCGCGCTGATCGCCTTCGTCGGCCCTCTGGTCATGCACCTCATCACCCGCGACCTTGCGGAGCGGGCGCTGGGCCTCGACATCCCCGTGGAGACGACTGCCCAGGAGCTGGCCGCGGTGTGGCTGCGGGCGATGCGGCCCGAAGCGGCTGCGGTTGAGGCCGGCGCCTCCGGCGGCCACCAGGGGCCACGATGAACCCGGGACCGGCGGCCGTCTCCGTCGAGGCAGTGGTCAAGCACTTCGGCCCGATCCGAGCCCTGGACGGCGTCTCGCTCACGGTCCCGACCGGTCAGATCTACGGCCTGCTGGGTCCGAACGGCGCGGGCAAAACGACCCTCATCCGCTCGCTGGTCGGGTTGATCGCCGCCGAGACCGGGACGGTCACGGTGCTGGGGCGGCGGATGCCGGATCGGGAGATCCTGGCCGCGGTCGGGTACATGCCCCAGTCGCCCGCCCTCTACGCCGACCTGAGCGTGGAGGAGAACGTCCGGTTCTTCGCCTCAGTGCACGGTCTCGATCGCGAGGCCGGAGCCCGCGGCGCCACCGAGGCGCTGGAGCTCGTCGACCTGGCCGCGCGCCGGCACTCGGTGGTGGCGACGCTGAGCGGAGGGATGCGCCAGCGGGTGTCCCTCGCCTGCGCCGTGGTCCACCGGCCCCGGCTCCTGCTCCTCGACGAGCCGACAGTCGGCGTCGACCCTCAGCTGCGCGCCGAGCTGTGGGAGCGATTCGCGCGCATGTCCGGCGAGGGGACCACCATCATCGTGTCGAGCCACGTCATGGACGAGGCGGAGCGGTGCCAGCGCCTGGGCCTGGTGCGCTTCGGCCGGATGCTCGCCGAGGGCAGCGCCGCCGACCTCAGGCGGCGAGCCGGCGTGGAACGGCTCGAGGACGCCTTCCTCGCGCTCTCGGCGGGCGGCTCGTGAGCGTCCGGCGAGCCGGGGCCATCGCGCTCCGCATCCTTCAGCAGTTCCGCCACGACCGTCGCACCCTGGTGCTGGTCTTCGGGGCTCCGATCATCATCCTCGGCCTCTTCTACTTCCTGACCGGCGGCGGCTCCAGCCTGCCGGCCATCGACGTGGTCAACCGGGATCGCGGCCCTCTGGGCGCCATCGTCGGGGCCGGCCTCGAGAGCTCGACCCAGGTCACCGCCCGCCAGACCAGCGCGGCCCGCGCGGCGAGCGACCTGAGCAGCGACACGATCGCGGCCTACATCGTCTTCCCCGGCGACTTCTCCGCGGCCGTCACCGCGAGCGACGTGATCGCTCCGCAGGTCCACCTCGAGGGGACCGAGCCCGGCCTGACCCAGCCGGTGCTGCTCGCCCTCGACCAGTCGATCACCCGCGCCGCCCGGCAACTCGATCAGACCGGCGGGGCCCGCGTCCCGGTGCTCGAGCCCAGCGTCGATTACCTGCACGGTGGTCCGACCCTGGACACGCTCGACTACTTCGGGGCGGCGTTCATCGGGCTGGTGGTCTTCCTGCTCGTCTTCGTGGTGACCATCATCGCCTTCCTCCGCGAGCGGAGCCAGGGCACCCTGGAACGACTGATGGCAAGCCCGCTGCGTCGGGCCGACATCGTGGTCGGATACATGGCCGGTTTCATGGTGGTGGCGGCCGTGCAGTCGGTGGAGGTCGTCGTCTTCACGCTGTACGTCCTCCACGTGCACAACCAGGGCGATCTCGCAGCGATCGTGCTGATCACCCTGTTGATGACCCTGGTCGCGGTCAACCTCGGGGTGCTGCTCAGCATGTTCGCCACCACCGAGTTCCAGGCGGTGCAGTTCATCCCCCTCGCCATCGTCCCCCAGGTGCTCCTGAGCGGCATCATCTTCCCGGTGAGCAGCGAGCCGGTCTGGCTCCAGGTGCTCTCCAAGCTGCTGCCTCTCACCTACGGCGTCGACGGCCTCCGCGACGTGATGCTGAAGGGCAATGGGTTGACCTCGGGGGCGGTCCTGCTCGACATCGGGGTGGTGGCCGCCTTCGCCGTCGCCCTGGTGGTGGCGGCGACGGCGACGCTCCGGCGCCGCGTCTCCTGAGAGCTTGCTCTAAGCCGGATCCTCCGGGATCATGCCGAACGACCGGCCGCTCACGAAGGAGACCTCGACGGCCACCAGCCGCGCCACCTCGCCGTCCAGGAACGGCAGGTCGTGCGCCAGTCGGGCACGGGCCGCGTCCTGCAGGGCCGGATCGGTGACCTCGGACGCCACCCCCTGGACCAGGACGCTCCAGCCCCAGGCACCGCAGAGATCGCCACGGTCGGCCTCGAAGGCCACCACCGAGCGGTGCACCGCGGCGGTGAGCTTGCTGCCCGGAGCGGTGCGAAAGACCACCGTCTCCCCGATCACGGCGTACGTGACCGGCAGGATGACGGGCAGCGCCCGCACGCTGACCCCCACCCGTCCGAGGCGGGTGGTGGCGAGGAGATCGAGGCAGCGAGCGCGCGACAGCTCACGGAGCGGAGAGACGGGGTGCACCATCAGCGCCTAGCATCGACACCGGCGGCCCGGCAGGGCTAGGGGCAGTGGCCTCAGTGATCCCGGGTCTTTTGGCCCTAGACTCGCCAGAGCGCATAGGCCGATCGGCCCTTTGAACCGGGGCCGTGAGCCCGCTGCAGTGACCACCTCTGGACCCTGGCGGCGCCCACGTCGTGGATCGACGATGCCTCCATGGCACACCTGGTGCGCAGCCTCGACAACGTGGCCTGGGTCCTCCTCACCACCCTGCTGGTGATCGTCGCGGTGGCCCTGCTCGGCTTCCTCTTCCTGGCGGCGATCTGAGCCCAGCCTCGGGCGGGGATTCCGGTCAGTGCTGACCCAGGCGCCGACCGGTGACCTCCTGGATGGTGATCCGGACCCACCGCTCGGGCGACCTGGCCGCCCAGGAGCGGAGGGGGCCGCGCCGAAGGGCCTCGACCTCGCCGGGATCGGTGACCACCCGGGCCGGCCCGCGCACCACCACACTCCAGCCGGATCGTTCCAGCGGGTGGCTGTCGTCGACCTCGAAGACCACCTCAGAGCCCTCAGCCACCGCGCTCAGCGTCGTGCCCTCGGCGGTGCAGAAGACCACGGCCTCCTCGTCCGCCAGGTAGTTGACGGGCAGCACCATCGGCCGGCCGTCGAGAACGAAGCCGAGGCGGCCGACGAAGGAGTGGTACTGCAGGAACTCGAGACACTCCTTGCGGCTGAGGTTGTGGAGCGGTCTCTGGCTGGTGGTCATCGGGTCCTCCTGCTGCATGGCTCCGGCGGTGCCGACACCATACCGAGAATGCGGCCCTTGCGGCGGCTGTCCCGATGCCGTCCGGGGCCGGGACCACGCCGGCCGGGAGCCGGGACCATGCTGCTGGGGGCGGCGCGATGCCGCCCGTGGCCGCCGCAGGGCTCTCGACTCCACCTGGGGAGCCCTCCGGCGGCAGACGGGAGGACGTTCGGGCCTCCCGCCCCCGGTCGACGGCCCCTCCGCCGGCATCACGCCCCCTAGACTTCGGGTGATGCCCGAGGTCGATCGGTCCTCTCGCCTGCTCGACGCTGTCGTCGCGCTCTCCGCCGATCTGAGCCTCCCCAACGTCCTGAGGCGGATCGTGGAGGCCGCGGCCGAGGTGAGCGGGGCCCGCTACGGCGCCCTCGGGGTGATCGGACCGGAGCAGGCCGGCCTGGAGGGCGGTCTGGTCGAGTTCGTCACCACCGGCCTCGACGCCGAGGCGATCCGGGCCATCGGGGACCTCCCCCACGGCCGGGGGCTCCTGGGCCTGCTGATCACCGACCCGAAGCCGCAGCGCATCCGCGACATCGGGGCTCACCCCGCCTCCTCGGGCTTCCCGCCGCACCACCCGCCGATGGGGTCGTTCCTCGGGGTGCCCATCAGGGTCCGCGACGAGGTCTTCGGCAACCTCTACCTCACTGAGAAGCAGGGCGCCCCCGAGTTCTCCGAGGCCGACGAGGAGCTGGTGGTGGCGCTCGCCGGTGCTGCCGGGATAGCGATCGAGAACGCCCGGCTCCACCATCGCCTCGAGCAGGTGGCCGTGCTCGGCGAGCGGGAGCGGATCGCCCGCGACCTGCACGACACGGTGATCCAGCGGCTCTTCGCCACCGGGCTGGGCCTGCAGGGCCTGGTCGGCCGGATCGAGCAGGGCGACCTCCAGGAGCGTCTCCAGCAGGCCGTCGACGAGCTCGACGAGACCATCCGCGAGATCCGCATCAGCATCTTCGACCTCGAGGCCCGCGATGCCGTGAAGGACGGCCTGCGAGCCCGGGTGCTCGCCCTGGTCGGGGAGGCGACTGCGACCCTCGGTTTTGCGCCGAAGGTGCACATGGAAGGCCCGCTCGACGCCGCCACCGACGCCTCCACCCAGGAGGAGCTCCTCAAGACCCTGCGAGAGGCCCTCTCCAACGTCGCCCGGCACGCCAACGCCAGCACGGTCGAGGTGCTCGTCCGGGCCGGCTCGGGAATGATCACCCTCCGCGTCGCGGACAACGGA
>DNAU01000350.1 GCA_003491925.1 Chloroflexota bacterium | reverse complement strand
ACGCTGGGACCTCTCGGCGGTGGAAAGCGCTCTCTCGACCAACCCGGTCGCGGTCGAGGAGCGGAGCGCCCTGACCCGGCTGCGCGAGCTGAGCACTCTCCCCGTCGTACCCCGTGAGCGCGTCGACGAGGTGGTGGGACAGCTCCGCGACGTGGGCCACGACCTGGAGCGGTTGCGCGGCACCGACGCCGCGCTCGCCCGCGAGACGGCGGCCCTGCTCCGACAGGCGCTCCAGGTGCACGGACCCGGACACGAGGGAACCGACTGTCCTGTGTGCGGCACGCCCGGTGTGATCACGTATCAATGGAAGCTCCAGGCCAGCGCGCGCATCCAGGAGCTGGAGGCGCAGGCCACCTCGGTTGAAGCCGTCCATCAGCGCGCTCAGAGGCTCTTGCGAGAGGCGCGCCAGCTGGTCTCCCCGCCACCACCCGTGCTGCGCGAGGCCGCGGAGGTGGGGGTCGACGCCAACCCGGCGCTCACCTGCTGGGCGGTCTGGGGAGCGGCGCCCGAGAGCGACGACGTGGTCCAGACGGCCGCCCACCTCGAGGGTGCCGCGCCGCCCCTCATCGCGGCCGTCGCCGCCCTCCGGGCTGCGGCGCAGGCCGAGCTGGAGCGACGCGAGGACCGCTGGCGGCCCGCGGGGCACGCGCTGGCGGCGTGGCTTCCCGGCGCGCAGCAGGCCGAGGCGCAGCGGGCTCGGCTTCCCCGCCTCAAGGCGGCCGAGGCGTGGCTCAAGGGGGCGCACGAGCAGCTGCGCGAGCAGCGCTTCGCTCCTATCGCCGATCAGGTCCAGGACCACTGGCAGGATCTGCGCCAGAGCAGCAGCGTGGAGCTCGGCCAGCTCCACCTGGAGGGCACGGGCTCCTCCACCCACCGCCGCCTGACCCTCGACGTCTCCATCGACGGCGAGCCGGGCAGTGCCCTCGGAGTCATGAGCCAGGGGGAGCTCAACTGTCTCGCCCTGAGCCTCTTTCTTCCCCGTGCTCGGATGGCCGAGTCCCCCTTCCGCTTCATCGTCATCGACGACCCCGTCCAGGCCATGGACCCCGTCAAGGTGGAGGGCCTCGCTCGAGTGCTGGGGAACGTCGCCAAGGATCGCCAGGTGGTCGTCCTCACCCACGACGACCGGCTGCCGGAGGCGGTCCGGCGTCTGGACATGGAGGCGACCATCATCGAGGTGACCCGGCGTGAGCAGTCCGTCGTCGAGCTCCGGACCGCGCTCGATCCCGTCCGCCGCCACATCGAGGACGCCCTCGCAGTCGCCCAGAGCAAGAACGTGCCCCCCGAGACCCACCGCGTCGTGCCCGGCTTCTGCCGCTTTGCGCTGGAGGCGGCCGCGCGCGAGGCAGTGACCCGCCGCCTGGCGCACGAGGGCAAGCCCTACGACGAGATCGAGAGGGCGTGGGACCAGGCCACCACCCTCCTGATGCGGCTGGCCCTGGCCTTCTTCGGGGACGAGACCCGGGCCGGAGACGTGATGACCTACCTGAACCGGCAGCAGGGGCCCTGGGCCGGCGACGCCGTCGCCATCTGCAACAAGGGGGCCCACGAGGCCGTCGACCGCGAGCAGCAGATGACGACCATCCGCAACGTCGAGCAGCTCACCGCCAGGATGCGGGAGGGTGCCATTGGCCACCGCTGAGGCCGACGCCCACTCCCTGGTGTCGGCGGCTCGGGACCTGATCCACATCGACGATCCCCAGACGGCTGGACTCTGGCCGCGCGCCGCCGCCCTCCTCGGCCGCCAGGCCATCGAGGCCGCCTTGGCGGACCTCTGGCAGCTCAGCGCCCCCGGCCTGGCGGACACCTCCGCCAAGTGCCAGCTCCTCTGCCTCTCCCACTTCCTCGGCGATTCCTACCTCGCCGGCCGCGTCCATGCGACGTGGCACGGCCTCACCCGCTCCTGCCACATCCAGGTGTACGAGCTCGCCCCCACCGCCCTCGAGCTTGAGGGCTGGCTGGAGACCGTGTGGGCTCTCGCGGATCACATTCACCGCATCCGCGAGAGGATCGCGCCCGTTCCATCTACCTAGTCGGACCTCCTGGGCGAAAGCCCGCCCCGAAATCGTGGACGCGGGAGCGCTCAGGTGGTGGTATCTGGACGGAGCCACGACACGGCCACCGTCTTCCGACCGGCCCGCGTAAACAGGGCCGATCGTCGGCTCGAATACCTGGCTCGCCTCGCATCGGCAAGATGGAGCGTCTCCCACAGCCTCCGGCTCATAATCCCCTAACGATGGACACCACCGTCCGCGGCAACGTGGTGCTGGCCGACAACCTGGAGTTCATGCGCACCCTCCCAGATCAGTCCGTGGACCTGATCTACGTCGACCCGCCCTTCAACACCGGCAAAGCGCAAACACTCACTAGGCTCCAGACAGTCGCCGACAGGGACGGCGACCGGACCGGTTTTCAGGGAAGGCGTTATCGCACCGTGCGACTAGGCAAGAGTAGCTACGTCGACGTCCATGATGACTACCTTGCCTTCCTGGAGCCCCGCCTCGAGGAGATCAGGCGCCTCCTCCGATTGTCAGGCTCGCTGTACTTCCACATTGACTACCGGGAAGTGCACTACTGCAAGATCCTACTTGATCTCATCTTCGGTCGCGAATGCTTTCTCAACGAGCTCATTTGGGCGTACGACTACGGAGCACGCACCACCAAGAAGTGGCCACCCAAGCACGACAACATTCTTCTCTATGTGCGAGATCCGCAAGCCTATTACTTCGATGCGGAAGCCGTGGAACGCATTCCCTACATGGCACCGGGTTTAGTCGGACCCGAGAAGGCAGCTCGAGGTAAGCTGCCGACCGACACTTGGTGGCACACCATCGTTCCCACGGCGGGTAAGGAGCGAACCGGCTATCCCAACCAGAAACCGCTTGGCATCCTTCGCCGAATCGTCCAGGCATCCTGTCCGCCGGGCGGGCTTGTAGCCGACTTCTTCGCGGGAAGCGGTACGACCGGCGCGGCGGCTTACGAGCAGGGAAGGCGCTTCCTCTTGGTGGATAGCAATCCAGAA
>DNAU01000329.1:824-4250 GCA_003491925.1 Chloroflexota bacterium | reverse complement strand
GCTTGACAACCATAGAAGCATCATCCAGACCGACGCACCGGATAGGCTGGGACATGGGGCTGGCCTCCAACGATGTGGCTCTACTCGGGTGAGCTTCGTCCACCCGAGCAACCCACGATGCTCGTTGCGCCGGCCCTTCTTCAGGACCGGGCAGCAGCTTCCATGCTGACTAGATCCGCCTCTACCCGCCTCTACCGGTGGCGCCTGGGGGGCCGTGTGAAGCGTGGGACCGGAGCGACGTAGAGATCGCCGGCGCCTGGCTCAGCCGGTGGCTGTGCCTCCGCCCCCGCAGGGAGGTCACTCGGCCGGCGAGGCACCGGGGAGGGTGGCCAGCCGGTAATCTCATGGAGATGGATGAAGCCGCGGTCACTCAGCAGCCCGTGCCTGGCCGCCCAGCGGCCGACGCCGCTATCAGGCGACTTCTCTGGATCCCGGCTGGGTCGCCCAAGCTGGATGCTGACGGCACCTCCCGGATCTTCAGCACCTCGATGGCGCTGTCGGGAATGCGGTGCATGTTCACCTACGTGTTCATGCCTATCTTGACGCCCGCCCTCGGCGTGGTGGTGGGGCCGGTCATCGGGATCCCCCTCGCCGTGGTGGCCCTCGTATTCGATGTCAGGGGGATCCGAACCTTCTGGCGGGTCGACCACCCCCAGAGGTGGTTGATGACGGTGCTCTACCTAGTTGTGATGGGCTGGCTCGCCTACCTCTTGATACGGGACATCGCCCAGGTACTCGCCTAGATTCCTGACCCGACCACCGGTGAACTCGTCAGGCCGAGATTCTCTCTAAGGCCGCCTATCCGTCAGCCCTGAAACTGGCGGGCCACGGACTCGGTGATTGCCACACGTTGACCCTCCCCCCGGGCTTGCCACCCGCACCCCGGGATGCTTCGACCCCACTGGTTTTTGCTTTGGGGAGCGAACACCCCCACCCAGGTCGCACCCGTGACGCTAACGCGAAGGAGAGCGTCTGACCGGCTTGCCCGGATAGCGGCGTGGGCCATAGTGGGCTGGGCAGGGGCCTGTCGGCGGTCCCTTGTGCGCATCGCCTGGAGGCACAATGGCAAGGCCCCCGAGGAGCGAACGGGGCGGAGGGTAGGCCAGTGGCGCGTGTGACGGCAAATGTGGCTGTCGTCTCGGACAACGGGCTGTGGTATTGGGCTGCAGGTCACTGGTGGCCTCTCTCGCCCGGGGCGTCGAATAAGCCTGGGTTCCGCGAGAGTAGGCTAAAGGGTCTGCCCCTGGACTTCATTACGGCGGAGCAGCTCGCAGAGAATGGGGAGGCTCTTGCGTGGCTGATGCAGGAGGACAAGCTGTCTCTCGAAGCAGCTGAGGAGGAACTCGCCCAGTATTGGTTCGGCCACTCCACCGGCGTGGCCTACTTCGACGGAACGAAGGTTCTCATCGTTTGGCGGGAGGTGGGAGATAAGGGGTGGGTCGCGAAGTCTGAGATACGTCCGATAGCCACACTCGAAGCTGTTCGCCGGTTCCTAGATGTTGATGGCACTACCATTACCTTCTATCGCAGTGACACAGATCCGGGGCTCACCATTCGCGCATGCCAAGCCTCGGAGCAGGTGGAGCTATTCCTGACCGCCATCACGGAGGCCAAGCCATCAGTCGAGATCAACGCAGATGCCAGCGACGCGTACCTATCGCGGGATGATGGTGGTCGCCGCGCACTCATTCGCCTTGCTAAGACAACGGGACTCAGGTCGGTCGCGATTACCCAACAAGCTGCATCGCGCAGGGTGAGTCTATGTCCGGAGTGTAAGGCGCCCCTGCCACCGAAGGCCCAACAGTGCTCATTCTGCAAGGCTTACATCGAGCGAGTCTGATCACGGCTCCTGGTGGGTCGCTCGAGACGAGGACGCTGGTGGAGCTGGGTAGACCGAGATTCCCTGTAGGGCGGCGTTGAACCCGATCCCTCGATCTAGCCCCGAGCTTGCCGTTCGGGCTGCTGCTCTCCTCTTTCGAGCGCTCAGCTCGTGGGGAACTGGATGACCAGGCGGGGAGGGCCGCTGAGGATCGAGACGGTCGGACAGTCCTGGCGGCTCAGGCCGACGGCGATGTTGACGATCCCCTCGAAGTCACCGATCCGCCGCGCCTCCAGCAGGACCGGAGCCGACTGCTTCAGATCGGTTCCGTGCTGGTACTGGTTCCCGGGTGGGGTCGTCCAGTCGAGGTTGAAGACATCAAGGCGAAGACCATAGGTGCCGGCGAGGATGAAGGTGCCACCCTTCCCGCCACCGCCGGCAAATTGCACACCGTCAGGGTTGGGGCTTAGCTCGTATTGGGTGACCACGCTGTCGAACTGAATGACCAGCGTGTCATATCCGCTGGCGGTGCCCACACGCATGTCGGTGATGCGCGCGGTCTGGTTCGCCCCGCCGCTCGTCGACGGGCACACAGACCCGCTCGCCTCAGATGGAGACGACGAGGCGATCGAGGTGGGCGTCGCCACCGCGGCAGACGGCATCGTGGTTGCAGGGGTGGCTGACGCGGCGTTCGGTCGCTCGGAGGGGCTCGACCCCGCTGACGCACAAGCGCTGACGAGGCCGGCGACCGTTAGGAGGACGATGACCGCCCGCGCGGCTCGGCCCCGCCCGGCGATCGGAACTCCCATG
Organism: Chloroflexota bacterium; assembly: GCA_003491925.1. Taxonomy (GTDB): domain Bacteria; phylum Chloroflexota; class Dormibacteria; order Aeolococcales; family Aeolococcaceae; genus Changshengia. Next base: position 1,621 of record DNAU01000329.1, on the reverse strand, counting down.
ATGAGCCCTCCCGACGATCTCTTCGGGTATGAAACGTGCGGGCTGGTTCTAGGGCTACGGTGCGGGAGGAGGCGGCGGAGGTCCTGCCCCGCGTGCGCGAGAGCCTGAGCAGAGGCGCCACTTGCGGAGGTCGGCGCCAGGCTGGTGGATGCCAGGGGCACGGCGCCGACCCGGACCCGGACCCCTCCACGCCCCACCTGCGGGTTCCGTAACGTTTCGGGTGGTTGGAGCGTATCCATGGTGAAGGAACCCAGCCCCCACCCCCAGAACTTGCAAGGGGAAACACGATGAACATCCGTCTCGTCCCCGCCCTCGCTTTCGCCCATGGCGCTGCTCGGCCAGCTCTTGCGGCTGGCCTGGCGCTGGCCTTGGCCGCCTGTGGCTCGGCGACACATTCCGCCGCCGCGCCTTCGAGCCCCAGCGTTTCCGGTGCCGCCAGTCCTAGCTCCTCTGTCCCCGCCAGCGCCAGCGGCTCGCCGACACAGGCGGCCGTTCTGGCCTGCCAGGCAGAGTGGCTGTCGGCGACTAAAGGGCAGTCCAACGACGCGGCAGGCCACATCGCGTTTACCGTCGTTCTGACCGACACATCGGCCGAGACGTGCGGCCTCGATGGCTTCCCGGTCGTTGAGATGTCATATCCAGGCTCATCGACTGCGACCGTTGCGACCCAGGTAGATGGCAACCCGCCCGCGGGAGCACCGGAGAGCCTGACTCCGACCTTGGTGATGTTGGCGCCTGGCGCCTCGGGCTCGTTCGTCTTCCAGTACTTGGATGTCCCGGGCGGTCCCCAGGCTTGG
>DNAU01000329.1:0-778 GCA_003491925.1 Chloroflexota bacterium | reverse complement strand
GCTTGCCCTACCTCTTCGGCACTGGTTATCACGCCCCCTGGTGGGACGGGGAGAGTCGCCCTCGCCGTCAGTGTGGCGCCGTGCGGAGGAGACTTCTACGTGTCTCCGGTGCGTTCGGGCACTGCAGCGCCGTAGGCGCATCGGTCCGCCTCGGCAGGCCGTTGCTCTCTCTATAGGCACATGGCGCCCGGCCGCCGCCGAGCTCTCGGGGGAGTACCGTTGGGGGCCATGGACGAGCCCAAGCCTAGCGACAAGCCGACATGTGACCAGTGCGGGTCCGAGAACCTCGTGCGGGAGTACAAGGACGTCACGGCCTTTGGCTCCGGCGGCCGTGAGCGCATCCCAGCATGTTTGTGTGCCTCGACTGCGAAGCCAGGGCGGCCCGAGGTGATCCCCGGTCGCGCGCCCCACTCAGGCGTGACTGCCTGACGACCCGGGGGCTGGCGCTGCTCCGCACCCGTCACCCCGACGACGCAGCGGTAGGCCGAGGCTCCATCACCCGCACCCTCTCCGTTCCGGCCCTCTCGGGCGTTCCTACGGGCACGCGCTAGGCGCGTTCGGCCCGCTAGGTATGGGTGGGACGAGCAGACCGGTTGCCGGGTCACCACCTCGGTGGCCATCACCCTGGACCTGTACGGTCTCGCCACCACCACCTCGATGCGGACCGCCGTCGAGCTACGGGCTCAGAGGCTCCAGGGGCTGCGGGGGACCGCCTAAGAGCTTGCGCCAATAGGTGATTGGCGCGTTCATGGGCAGCGGCTCGGACGGCCTTCCCAAC
>DNAU01000235.1 GCA_003491925.1 Chloroflexota bacterium | reverse complement strand
CGGACATGGCGACCCTGCTCGCCGTGGTGACCACCGATGCGGATGTCGCCGCCCCCGACCTGCAGGCGCTGCTCGCCGAGGTCGCCGAGACCAGCTTCAACTCCATCACCGTGGACGGTGACACCTCCACCAACGACACCCTCTTCGCGCTCGCCAACGCGGCCGCCGGTGGTCCGGCCCTCCGTCCCGGCGACGGGGGTTTCGCGGCCCTGCGCGAGGCCCTCCTGGGCGTCTGCGAGTCGCTGGCGGAGCAGGTGGTCGCCGACGCCGAGGGCGCCACCAAGCACTTCCGGGTGACCGTCGCGGGCGGTCGCGACGATGCCGAGGCGCGGCTCGCCGCGCGCACCGTGGCCGTCTCCCCGCTGGTCAAGACGGCCGTGCACGGGGCGGACCCCAACTGGGGGCGCATCGTCATGGCCCTGGGGCGCAGCGGCGCCCGCTTCAGCCTCGACCGGGTCCGGGTGACCATCGCCGGGACCACCGTCTTCGAGCACGGTGCCCCGATCGACGCCGACCTGAGTGCCGTCGTCGCCGCGCTGCAGCAGCCGCGGAGCGAGATCGACATCGACCTCGGCGCCGGCGACGGGCGCGGCCACGCCTGGGGCTGTGATCTCACCGCCGGTTATGTCCGGATCAACGCGGAGTACACGACATGACGACACCGTCCGAGACCATGGAGGAGCGGATTCGCCGGGCCGAGGTCCTGGTCGAGGCGCTCCCCTACATCCGCCGCTTCTCCGGGCACACCCTGGTGATCAAGCTGGGTGGTGCGGCAATGGGGGAGGACCTCGACGCCTTCCTCCAGGACGTGGTGCTGCTCCGCTTCGTGGGGATGCGTCCGGTGCTCGTCCACGGCGGCGGTCCGGAGATCTCGCTCTGGCAGAAGCGGCTGGGCCTCGAGCCTCGCTTCGTCAACGGGCTGAGGGTCACCGACGGACCCACCATGGACGTGGTGAAGATGGTGCTCACCGGCAAGATCGGTCCCGAGCTGGTGGCCCGCATCCACACGCTCGGCGGCCAGGCGGTGGGGATGAGCGGTGAGGACGGTCCGACCCTGATGGTCCGGCCCCGCGGCACCGAGGGTGGCCATGACCTCGGCTTCGTCGGCGAGGTCGACCAGGTCAATGCCGAGCCGGTCGAGGCGGTGCTCGACCAGGGGCGGATCCCGGTGATCGCCTCCATCGGGCTCGGCGTCGACGGCGACGCCTACAACGTCAACGCCGACACCGTGGCCGCCGAGCTGGCGGTCGCCCTCAGGGCGACCAAGCTGGTCCTGCTCACCGACGTCGAGGGGGTGCGCGGGGCGGACGGTGAGCTGGTCAGCGTCCTCGACGCGGCCACCGCCGACCGGCTCATCGAGAGCGGCGCCATCAGCGGGGGCATGATCCCCAAGGTCCGTGCGGCGCTCCGCGCCCTGGACGCGGCCACCGCCTCGCACATCATCGATGGCCGTGTGCCCCACTCGCTGCTGCTCGAGCTGCTCACCGAGAGGGGAGTCGGCACCATGGTCACACGGTGAGCCCTCGCGTGCCGCCGACCGGATCCGCGCCGTCCGCGGTGACCCGATGAGCCACCCCGCGCTGCGGATCAGCTCCGCGCTCTCCGCGATCGAGGAGCGCGCCGCGACGGTCCTGATGCCGACCTACACCCACCAGCCGGTGGCCATTCGCGCCGGGAGCGGCTGCACCGTCACCGACGTCGACGGCCGCGAGTATCTCGACATGGTGGCCGGCATCGCGGTCAACGTCCTCGGCCACGGCCATCCCGCCGTGCTCGGCACCATCGCCGGGCAGGCGGCCCGGGTCGTCCACCTCAGCAACCTCTACTTCTCCGAGCCCCAGTTGGACGCCGCCGAGCGGCTGGTGGCCACCGCTTTCCCGAGCCGGGTCTTCTTCTGCAACAGCGGGACAGAGGCGGTCGAGACGGCGATCAAGATCGCCCGCAAGTGGGGCAAGCTGAACCGGGATGGCGCGTCCACCATCGTCTGCGCCCGCGGTGCATTCCACGGCCGCACCATGGGCGCGCTCGCGGCGACCTCCAACCGCCACTACCGCGAGCCCTTCGAGCCGCTGCCCCGCGGCTTCGTCCACGTCCCGTACGACGATCTCGCCGCGGTGGAGGAGGTCGTCGACGGACGCACCGTGGCGGTGCTCATGGAGCCGATCGAGGGCCAGTCCGGGGTCGTGCCGATGAGCGACGAGACCGTGCGCGGGCTGCGCGGCCTCTGCGACCAGCACAACCTCCTGCTCATCCTCGACGAGATCCAGACCGGGATGGGCCGGACCGGGCGGTGGTGGGCCCACCAGCACGCCGGGATCGTGCCCGACGTCATGGCCGTGGCCAAGGGACTGGGGGGCGGCCTGCCGATCGGCGCGGTGCTGGCCGGCCCGCGCGCCGACATCCTGGAGTCCGGCGATCACGGCACCACCTTCGGGGGCGGTCCGCTGGTCACTGCGGTGGCGGCCGCCGTCCTCGACGCGATCGAGAGCGAGGGGCTGGTCGCCAATGCGGCCCGGGTCGGTGAGCGCCTTCACCGCGGACTGGTCGAGCTCGGCCAGCGCGGCGCGCCGATCGCCCAGGTGCGCGGCCGCGGCCTGATGCTGGGGGTGGTCCTCACCGAGCCGGTCGCGCCCGCGGTGGTCGCCGCCGCCCTCGACCTGGGCCTGCTGATCAATGCGACCAGCCGGTCGGCACTCCGCCTGGTCCCCCCGCTCGTCCTCACCGCGGCGCAGGCCGACGCGGCGCTGGAGATGCTGGCCGCCGCCTTCGAGGTCGCCGGGCGGCAGCGCGCGGAGGGCTCGGAGTGAACCCGGTCGTCGGGGGGGAGATCCGATGAACGTCGGCTC
>DNAU01000281.1:5028-5355 GCA_003491925.1 Chloroflexota bacterium | reverse complement strand
TGCCGTCGTCCGCCGGCCTGAATGCCGTGCCCCCGACCTTCAGCCCCACCCCGGCCCCCACCCCGACCCCCTCGCCCACCCCGGTTCCGACCGCCCCCCCCGGACCGACCCTGGTCCCGCTGGCACCCTCCTCGACGCCCGCACCCGCCGCGGCGACCTCCTCTCCGACGCCCTGAGGCTGGCCGCGGCGGGGCGCGGTGCGCCCCGCCGGTGGTTCGCGAACCTGGCTTGGCCTCTCCCCCCGCCCGGACGCGATCCCGCCACCGCAGCGGCGAGGGGCCGGCGACCCGCGCTATGCTGGCTCTGCGGCGTGGAGCAGTGGAAGCT
>DNAU01000281.1:0-4993 GCA_003491925.1 Chloroflexota bacterium | reverse complement strand
TGGAAGCTCGTCGGGCTCATAACCCGAAGGTCGCTGGTTCGAATCCAGCCGCCGCAACCACCGCTCCCTCTCCCCTCGCGTTCGGTGCCGGCGTCGGCGCGGTCGCGCAACCGGCCCCCGGCGCTCTCTGCGGCGGTATAGCTCAGGTGGTAGAGCACCCGGCTCATACCCGGTATGTCCCTGGTTCGAATCCAGGTACCGCCACGCCGGCGCACCGGCTCCCGCCGGCGGAGCGGGTCGCCGAGGTTGGCCGCGTCCGCCGTGCCGCCGCCGCCGCCGCCGATCGTCGTGGCGTCCTTCGCCCGGGGGAGACCGTGGTGGTGGCCTGCAGCGGGGGGCCGGACTCGACCGCCCTGGTCGACGCCCTGGCCCGGCTCGCGCCGCCGCGCGGCTGGCGCCTCCACGTCGTCCACGTCGACCATGGGCTGCGTCCTGGCTCGGCCGCCGAGGCGGAGCCGGTGGGCGCCCTGGCCCGCCGCCTCGGGCTCGACTTCGAGGCGGTCGCGGTCGAGGTGACCGCCGGTCCCTCGCTCCAGAATCAGGCCCGCCGAGCCCGCCATCGGGCGCTCGGCGAGGTGGCCGACCGGATCGGGGCCAGCGCGATCGCGCTGGGCCACACCGCCGACGACCAGGCCGAGACGGTGCTGATGCGGCTGCTGACCAGCGCCACCCCCTGGAGCCTGCGGGCCATGGCCGAGCGGGAGGGCAGGCTGGCCCGGCCCCTGCTCCGGGTCTGGCGCGAGGCCACCCTCGCCTACTGCGCGGCCCTCGGACTGGAGCCGGTCGACGATCCCAGCAATCGAGACCCCCGCTTCCTGCGCAGCCGGGTCCGCCACGACCTCCTGCCGGCGCTGGAGGCCGTCTTCCCCGGCGCCCGCCGGCGCCTGGTCACCCTCGCCGAGCGCCAGCGACACCTCCAGGCCGGGCCGGAGGAGGCCCCACCCGCGGCCGCCGCCGACCACCCGGCCGGCGCCGGGTCGCGGCCTGCGGACAGTCCGGGCGCTCCCTGATCGCGGCTGCCGCGCAATTCGGAGCCCCTGCTATAGACTGGCTGCGATGCGCACCTCGCGGCGCGGCTTCACCTGGCTGCTGCTCCTCCTCTCGATCATCGTGGTCGGGGCGATCCTCTACGGTCGCTTCCCCGGCCCCACTGCGACCGTCAGGTCCAGCGGACAGCTGGCCGCGGCAGTGGAACAATGGGCCTCCAACCACACCGCGCCCCTCGCCATCTCCAACAGCTCGGGCGACCAGACCCAGATCAGCAGCGATGGGAGCACGGTCACCTGGTATGACAATGCGGGGACCCTCTACACCACCACCATCATCCAGAGCACCGAGGCGACCGACCTCTTCCAGAAGTTCGGGTACACCAACTATGCAGACCAGAGTGCCGGTTTGAGCTCCCTCCTGGAGGCCATCCTCCCGACCCTCCTCCTGTTCGGCATCATGATCGTCTTCGTCTGGTGGATGCTCCGCCAGTCCCAGGCGGGGAACAACCAGGCGATGTCCTTCGGCCGCAGCCGGGCCCGTCTGCTGGCCGGCGACAAGCCGTCGGTCACCTTCATGGACGTGGCCGGGGTCGATGAGGCCAAGCAGGAGCTCGGCGAGATCGTCGAGTTCCTCAAGTACCCGGACAAGTTCACCGCGGTCGGGGCCCGCATCCCCAAGGGGGTGCTGCTGGTCGGCCCGCCGGGCACCGGCAAGACGCTGCTCTCCAAGGCGGTCGCCGGCGAGGCCGGGGTGCCCTTCTTCAGCATCTCCGGCTCCGAGTTCGTGGAGATGTTCGTCGGCGTTGGCGCCAGCCGGGTGCGCGACCTCTTCGACCAGGCCAAGAAGAACTCGCCGTGCATCGTCTTCGTCGACGAGATCGACGCGGTGGGGCGACAGCGCGGCGCCGGCCTCGGTGGTGGTCACGACGAGCGAGAGCAGACCCTCAACCAGCTGCTGGTCGAGATGGACGGGTTCGAGACCTCAACCCACGTGATCGTGATCGCCGCCACCAACCGGCCGGACGTCCTCGACCCCGCCCTGCTGCGCCCCGGACGCTTCGACCGCCACGTCATGCTCGACCGCCCTGACATCCGCGGCCGCCGCGCCATCCTCGAGGTCCACTCCCGCAACAAGCCGCTGGATCCGGCCGTGGACCTCGAGGTGCTCGCCAAGCAGACCCCCGGGTTCTCGGGCGCCGACCTCTCCAACCTCATCAACGAGGCCGCCATCCTGGCCGCGCGCCAGAACCGGAAGCTGATCAGCATGCCCCACCTCGAGGAGGCGATCGCCCGCGTCATCGCCGGCCCGGAGCGCAAGAGCCGGATGATCAGCGACCGGGAGAAGACCACCATCGCCTTTCACGAGATGGGCCACGCCCTGGTCGGGATGACCCTGGAGCACACCGACCCGGTGCACAAGATCTCGGTGGTCAGCCGCGGCATGGCATTGGGATGGACGCTCTCGCTGCCCACCGAGGACAAGTACCTGGTCAGCAAGGCCGAGCTCCTCGACCAGCTCGCCCAGATGCTCGGCGGCCGCTGCGCCGAGGACCTCATCCTGGGTGAGGCCAACATCACGACCGGGGCCAGCGATGACATCCGCAAGGCGACCGACCTGGCTCGCAAGATGGTCACCGAGTGGGGGATGAGCGACAAGCTGGGCCCCCGCACGTTCGGGGAGCGCCAGGAGATGGTGTTCCTGGGCCGCGACCTGGGTGAGCAGCGCAACTACTCCGAGGACATCGCCTCCGAGATCGACCAGGAGGTGCACCACCTGGTCGAGACCGCCTTCCTCCGCGCCAAGGAGGTGCTCCGCCGCCGCGAGAGCGTCCTCCGGGTCCTGGCCACCAAGCTCACCGAGGTGGAGACGATGGAAGGGGCCGAGATGCAGCGCATCATCGACGAGGTCGAGGGCCGGCAGGCGACGCCGGGGACGGAGCTGGGGACGGTCGCCGCGGGCGTCTAGCCAGCTGCACCTCGGCGACGGGCCGGTTCCCGTGTCGGAGCCCCGGGCCCTCCGGGCCCTCCCCGTGCCCCCCATCGCGCGCAGGTCAGACGGGTTCGCCATCGGTGCCGCACCTTCCCCGATCCGGCCGGGGCCGGGCTGCGACCGAGTCGCGACCGTACCGTTCGCCGCCACCGCGCCGCGGGCGGGAGACTCCGCGTGAATGCCAGACGTCACCTGTTTCCAATGCTGGCTGTGGCAGCCTCTGGGGCGATCGACGCGGTGCAGGGCCTGTGGCGCGCCCTTGATCACCTCCGGGGGGGTGCGGGTGGACCAGGCGCTGGCGGCGCCAGTCGCGTACGGCCCCCCGCCGGGATCCCCCGGCGGCGCGCCCCCATCCGGCTACCCGGGCGGCCCGCCCCCACCTGACTACCCCGGCGCCCCGCCCCCATCCGGCTACCCCGGCGCCCCGGTCCCACCCGACTGCCCTGGCGGCCCGCCCCCCTCCGGCTACCCCGTCCCGCCCTATCCCGGCTGGGCAGCCGCTGGCTACCCCGGGATCTTCGCGGCCGAGCCGTCGCGGGGCACCGACTGGGTGCTCTGGGTGCGCATCGCCATCGCCGTCCCCAGCCTGCTCGCCGCGGTGCTGCTCATGATCGTGGGGCTGTTCCTCCGTCACGTCACGCTGCCGGCCAGCGCCGGCTCGGTGCCCCAGACCGTGGATCTCGGCCCGGCCGTCGCGGTCGTGGTCGTCGTCATGCTCGCGTTCACCGCGCTCATCGTCTGGCTGGCCAGGTTCGCGGTGGTGCGGGCGGTCCTGCTCGTTCTCGTCGTCATCAGCGTCGTCTCGGTGCTCAGCCAGATCGGCACCGCGGTCTCCGGGGACCCGATCGCCTACCTCGTCGACCTCGGCTGGGACCTCGTCTTCGGCGGGCTGCTGATCCTCTCCCTGGTCGCGGCCCGCCCCCGAATCACCTGAGCGGCGTCTGGCCGGAGACGGAGCCCCCCCGGTGGTCGGGCGACGGTCAGAGCCCGCGCTACACTGAGAGCCGGTCGTTCGCGCCGCGCGCGGTGGGCCCGGGGACGCCAGGTGCGCCTCGAGGCGATCTGCACCGCCTTCGGCGGGACCGGCCACCACCAGTCCGCTTGGATCCCGAGGTGACCGAGACGGTGAGCAGGCGCGGCGGCGAGTTGCCGCCCCCGACCCCGGAGAGGGTGTGGCCCGATCTCGAGACGCCGTCCCCCGGCGCCGGCAACCCGCCCGCCGCCCTCGCCTTCGTCGGCGCCGGGCGGGCGGCCGGAGCCCTGGCGATGGCCTCGGTGACGGCCGGGTACCAGGTGGTCGCCGTCGCCAGCCGTGACCCGGCACACGCCGCCGACCTGGCCGGGCGGGTCGGTGCTCGCGCCGTGCCGAGCGCGCTCACGGCCATGCGGACCGCCGAGATCACCTTCCTCACCGTCCCCGACTCCGCCGTGAGCGCGGTGGCCGCCTCCGTCGCGGCGAGCGGCGCCACCCTGCACGGGCGCGGCGTCGTCCACTGCAGCGCCAGCCTCGGGGTCGACACGGTGGCGGCGCTCCGGGTCACCGCCGCGGCCGTGGGCAGCCTGCACCCCCTGCAGGCTCTGGCCGGCACCGGGTCGGCGCCCCTGCTCCGGGGCTCCCTGATGGCGATCGACGCCGATCTCACCCTCCGGACGCCGCTCCGCCGCCTGGTCCTCGACCTCGGCGGCCTGCCGGTGGCGCTGCCGGCCGGTGCTCGGGCGCTGTACCACGCGGCCGCCGTCCTGGCTGGCAACGCTCCGCTGGCCCTGCTCGCCACCGCCACCGAGCTGCTCGAGGCCGCCGGCCTGGACCCGATGACCGCCGAGGAGGGCCTGCTGGCGCTCATGGAGGGGGCCATCGCCAACGCCCGCCAGGCCGGTCCGCGGGCTGCGCTGACCGGACCGGTGGCCCGCGGCGACGTCGCCACCGTGGCCGCGCACCTCGCCGCGCTGGTGGGCCGGCCGGATGTCGAAGCCCTCTACCGCGCCCTGGCGCGCGAGATCGCGCGGCTTGCCG
>DNAU01000071.1:2790-2914 GCA_003491925.1 Chloroflexota bacterium | reverse complement strand
CCCGCCTGCCGGGCGGCGATCTCGGCCACCAGGCGCGATGCGGCGACACCGACGGCGATGTCGTCGTCGTCGAGCAGCTGATTGATGCTGCGGGCGATCGCGACCGCCCAGCCGGTGCCGTCGG
>DNAU01000071.1:2312-2671 GCA_003491925.1 Chloroflexota bacterium | reverse complement strand
ACGGTGGGGGCGAGCCGGTAGAGGAGGGTGAGCAGCTCCTCCCGCAGCCGCGCCGTCGCAGCCTCGTCGATGGCGACGAAGGCGGCCCCGGGGCAGCGCTGCTGGGCCTCCCGCAGCGGTTGACCGGGCCGAACCCCGGCAGCGCGGGCCGCCGACGACGCGGCGAGGACGGGCAGGCGGAGCTCGGGGGCCCCACCGAGGACCACGGGTTCGGGTCTCAGCTCGGGATGGCGGCGCCAGGCGACTACCAGAGCGAGATGGGGAAAGCGGGCGCAGAGGAAGCGGGACTCGCCCACCTCACCCCGCCCCACACGGCAGGCCGCGTGGGGTTCCCCCTCTTCTCACAGGGGCTCGCCGCC
>DNAU01000071.1:0-2258 GCA_003491925.1 Chloroflexota bacterium | reverse complement strand
TCTTCTCACAGGGGCTCGCCGCCTCTCGGCGCCGCGGCCAAGCCGCACGCGCCTCACCCCGCCACCTCCAGTGAGATATCAACCTCGGTCGTGAGGGTCAGATCGACCACCGCCGGCCGGGCCACCGCCTCGGCGGCGGCGAAGGGCCGCGGGTAGCGGAGCAGCAGGGCCGCCGTCTCCCCCGGTGTGCTCACCTTGCTCTTGACCACGGTGAGGCGGGTGCGCAGGCCGAGCACGTCGCCGTGGGCCTCCTCCCAGCCGTCCGCCGCGCACTCCAGGGTCAGGGAGGCGGCATACCCCAGGGCCGGTGGCAGTGGGGACGCGGCGGAGACCAGGCAGACGGCCCGGCGGGTGGAGACCGATTCGACCAGGGTGGAGAGGCGGTGCTCCCATCCGGGGTCGGGGCGCGGGCGCGATCTTCTGGGCTCGCGCGGGCTGTCCCCGGCTCCCGGAGGGGGGATGGAAGAGGCTTCCGGAGCAGCGATCCCCGGGGTGGCGGCCGCCTGCACCCTCGGAGAGGCGGCACCCGGTCCCACCGGGGTCGAGGCGTCCGCCCCGGGCAGCGCGACCGCGAGCCAGGGGGCCCCGGCCACCACCAGACTCCGGGCCATGGAGAACCCCTCCCCCCAGCGGCCCGACGGCGGCTGGATCACCAGCAGGGAGGTGAGGTCAGCCCCGAGGTCAGCGAGGAACCCGGGGTCGAGGCTGCCCACCAGGTCGAGATAGACGGCGACCCGCTCCCGGCTGGCGATCGCGGTCAGCGCCTGGAGCAGGGTGAGCCGCCCACTCGCCCCCGGAGCGGCGGCTAGGAGGCTGACCCGCCCGACCGGCAGCCCGCCGGGGGTGAGCCGGTGATCCAGGATCGGGAGGCCGGTGGGCCAGGCCTCGACCCCGCCCAGGCTGTCGCCGGACCGGATCACGGCGTCGCCATGGCGCCGTCGCAGCGTCGCCAGAGCCTCGGACAGGGGGGTGGACATCGCTCCTTCGCCTCCGTGGTCCCCGGCCCAGGGGGATGACGGGACGGGAGCGAGGCCGGGAGTACGAGTATAGCGAACCGATGTTTGTTTTACGTACATCTGTTCGCCATACTCCCGGCATGTGTACCGGTGGTGGCGAGACCACAGTCGGGGTAAGGGAACCGCGCTCCGGCGAGAGCACCCTCGCCCAGCCCAGCGTTCCCTGATGTCATCCGACGTCCGGCGACCGCCGTCAGTTCTCGGGGTTCCAGGGCTGACTACGAGTTCGGGATGAGTCGCGTGTCCTCGGCGTCGTGGTCGGCGACGTACCCGATGGTCTGATAGATCGAGTTGGACACCGGATTTGCGAGGTCGGTGTAGAGGGCCACGTGCTCCGCCCCCGCGTGGAGCGCGGCGTGCGTAGCCGAGGCGGTCACAGCCGTCCCGTAGCCTTGGCATCGGTACTCCGGTGGTGTGTAAGCGGGCCCCACCCGGGCGACCCCCGCAGCCGCCGCGCTGTGCCCGGCGACCGACACCGACCTGCCCCCGTCCCACCACAGCCACAGCTCACCCGCAGCGAGCCTCCGCTCCACGGCGATGGCGGCCTCCTCCCCCGGCCGATCTGAGGCCACCTCGGCATCGAAGCGCTCGAACCATTCGATCAGCAGGTGGCGTTCATCCGGCCCCCCTTGGCGGGCGACCCCAGAGGTGGCAACCGGATGCGTCAACTCTTTGAGACGGTACATCCTCATTTTCATCAGCGACGACGACTTCGATCCCGTCCGCTCAGCCCAAACGCTGACGAGCTCGGCGACCGTATTCGTCTCACCAATGACCCCGGACACGGGGCGCCCCGCCGCGGCCAGCGTGTTGGCGATCTGGGAAGCCACTCCGCTTGGCAGCCGCGGAAGGAAGAGGTGATACGGCGGCGTGTGCATGGCGGCTCCGAGTACCCGTCCGCGCTTCACCGCCACGATCCAGATGTCCTCCTCTCCCTGCGGTCGAACGCCACGAAGGACCCCATCGAGCTGCACACCCATGACGTTCGTGCTGAAAGGGTCGGTGGCCAGCCACCGACTGGACAGTTGAGCAAAGAGACGGGGATCTCGCAGCGCTCGCACTTCGATTCCGTCAGGCATCGACCTGACTATCGCACCGTCCCGACCCGTAGGCACAAGTCCTCCCGGCGCCTCGCGCAACGGTGGAACTGGCCCCGGCCGGCGGCACCAACCCTGGTGGCCTCAGATGACATCCGCCAACACTGGCCCAGCCCAGTGGGTGGCCGCGTCTGTCAAGGTGGTG
>DNAU01000072.1 GCA_003491925.1 Chloroflexota bacterium | reverse complement strand
GCGAAGGCGTCCCGGCGCCGGGTGCCGGTCCGGATCCCGACATAGACGAGACAGCAGGCTATCGAGCCCGAGACGACGAAGCCCATGCCCCAGGGGAGCGGGAGGAGGAGGACGCCGATCAGGGCGCTGATCAGGAGCCCGGCCGTGGCGCCGCAGAGGGCGCCGATCAGCTCGCTGGCCGGCGCGTGGTCGAGGATGTCCTCCAACCAGAGGAACGGTTCGACGGTGAGCAGCGGAGCGGCCAGGGCGAGCGCGGCCGCCCCGACGACCCCGCCCCCGAGCAGCACGGCCAGCACCGCGCTGTCGCCAGTGACCAGTGACCCGTGCCCGAATGACTGCTCGGCGATGTATCCGCCATAGAGCACCCCGGCGACCATCCCCACGACGGCCCCGACGAGCCGGGCCAGGGTTCGGGCATGGCGGACCCGCGGGGTCCGGGGCGCAATCATGGGCCGATTGAAGCACAGCCCGGCAACCGCCGCCGGGTTCGGGGCTCGCTCGTCACGCGACGGTTTCAGGCGCCTCCACCATCCAGCGGGGCATCGCCCGCACCGGGCGGGCCCGGCTCGAACCGGTGACCAGGAGTCGTGCCGCCCCGGCGAGGTCGCCCACGGGGTGACACTCGATCGAGGACGGCGCCTGCACCTCCTGACCGGCGGGGACGACCGCACGCCGGATGCCGAGGGCCGCCGCCTCGGCGAGGCGCGCCTCCAGGCAGCGCACACGGCGGATCTCGCCCCCCAGACCCACCTCACCGATGGCGACCGTGCCCGGGTCCCAGCCCGCGTTGGCCTCGGCGCCCCAGACGGCGAGCGCGGCTGCCAGGTCGACGCCGGGCTCGACCAGCCGGACGCCGCCGGCACAGTTGAGGAAGACGTCGCGCTGGCCGAGGGGAAGCCGCGCACGGCGCTGCAGGACCGCGACCAGCAGGTTGAGCCGGGCAGGGTCGAAGCCCCAGGCGGTGCGGCGGGTGATGGCGTGCCCCACCGGCACCGTGAGCGCCTGCACCTCCACGACCAGGGCGCGCGACCCCTCGGAGGTCACGGTCAGGACGTTGCCCGGGACGCTGAGGCTCTGCTCGTCGAGGAAGGCGCGGCCGGCGCTGCCGATCTCCACCATCCCCGCCTCGGCCAGCCGGAAGAGCCCCAGCTCGGACGCCGGGCCGAAGCGATTCTTGAGCCCGCGGAGGAGACGGTTCTCGCCGTGACGATCTCCCTCCAGGTAGAGGACGACGTCGACCATGTGCTCGAGGGTGCGGGGGCCGGCGATCGCGCCGTCCTTGGTCACGTGCCCGACCAGGAGGATGGGCACCCCGGTCTCCTTGGCACACGCCATCAACCGGGTCACCGCCGACCTGACCTGGGAGGGACTCCCGGGATGCCCGGGAATCTCAGGGTCGTGCAGCGTCTGGACCGAGTCCACCACCGCGAGCGGCGGGCGCAGGGTGGCGATCGCCTCCACGCAGCCGCTGACGTCGGTCTCGCCCACCCACCACCACCACCCGGTCGTCGAGACACCCCAACCGGTCTGCCCGGAGGGCGAGCTGCCCTGGCGACTCCTCCCCGGCGCAGTAGAGGGCGGGGGCCTCGGAAGCGCCGACAGCATGGCCGAGCTGGAGGGCGAGGGTGGACTTCCCGATGCCCGGGTCGCCACCCAGCAGGATCAGCGACCCCTCGACCAGCCCGCCTCCGAGCACGCGGTCGGTCTCGGCCATCCCGCTCGACCGGCGCGGCGCGTGCCGCGTTCCGACCTCGCCCAGCGACAGGGCACGTGGGCGCGGGCCCGGCCGCCCCGCCCCACCCGGGCGGACGGCCTCCTCAGCTAGTGCGTTCCACTCGCCGCACTGCCCACAGCGACCCTGCCACTTGGGGCAGGACCAACCGCACGCGCGGCAGACGAAGGTCCGGGCCGGCTGGCCGCGACTGCCCGCGCTCATCCGGCCAGTATAGCGAACGGATGTGCGCTCAGCCCGTCTCGGGAGGCGCGCCGGCTCAGCCGCGGTGGCGCAACGCCCAGGGAGCGGCCGAGTCGGCAGAACCGTGCGAGACCACGCCGGTGAGGCTGGCATCCTCGGCCTCACGATTGCCGAGGTTGTCCCGCCGCCACTCGCCGATGCCCCGGGTGAGGGCCGCGAGCAGGCGTTCCCGGAAGTTGAGAACCGCGGCCTGGGCCGCCGCCGCGGAGGCCGGCCTCTCGCCGAACCCGTGGCTCTCGTGCCAGGGGACCAGGATGCGGAGCACCGGCCGAGAGTTGATCCGAGCCTCGACGATGCCGGGCTCGGCCTCCTCGACGACGATGGAGACTCGGAGGGTCGGGCCGAGGTTCTCGCAGATCTTCCAGGCCCGCTCCCAGGTGCGCACCCGGCGCGGCCCCACCAGCGCGAAATGAACGGGGTCGAGCACCAGTGCTTGGTGCCACTCGACGGCCAGATGGAGCATCGTCGCCGAGAGCTCGGCGTCGACCTCCTGGGCAATCCAGGAGAGCACCACCGGCACGGCGTTGCCGAGGTCGACACGGACCGACTCGCGGAACTCGCCCGCGGTGCCGTCGAGGAGGCGGCCGTGGGTGGGACAGAACACCGCACCGTGGGTGATGTAGCGATGCTCGGGACACCACCCCGTCGGGCACGGCCGCTCGTGACGATCGATGTAGCTGCAGGCGAGACCCGTCTTCTGGGCGCAGCTCCGCGCCGAGCAGTAGAGGTCGCCGAGATCCCAGGTCAGGTTCGAGGTGAGCGGCGGAACGCGCCGCGTCACCGGCGGGCCGGCCGCCGGTCGTCTCCAGATTCTCACTCCATCACCTCGCACTGTTACCGGGACGTTTCCCAGTCTAATCGGCGCCATCGCGGCCGAATGACGATGCGGTGACGAGGCGCGGGGCGCGGAGCCGATCGCGTGTCGCAAATCGGTTGCATCGCCCCTCGCATGGGTCGCGACGCGCCGGGCCAGGTCGCGCGGCCCGGGGCGCGACCACTCAGCGCCGGCCCGGCCGTCCCCCGGGGCGGAATCGCGGCCGGCCCCTGCCCGCGCCGGCGGCCACCGGCGCCGCGGCCGCCGCACCGTCCCCCTCCTCCAGCCGGCGCCGGATCTCGGTGAGCCGATCGCGAAGCTCCGCCGCGCGCTCGAACTCCAGGTCCCGCGCGGCGCGCTTCATCTCCTTCTCGACATCCTTGGCGAGCCGGAGCAGCTCGTCCGGGGGCAGGCCCGCCTGCTCCTGGAAGCTGGCGGCGCGTGAGCTGAGCTCCTCGCGATGGGTCTCGAGCTGGTAGACGGCCTTGACGATCGTCTGCGGGGTGATCCCGTGAGCATCGTTGAACACCACCTGGATGGCGCGGCGGCGGTCGGTCTCGGCGATCGCGCGACGCATCGCCTCGCTCACCCCGTCGGCGTACATGACCACGTGGCCGTCGAGGTTGCGGGACGCCCGGCCGATGGTCTGGATCAGCGAGCGGAACCCGCGGAGGTAACCCTCCTTGTCGGCATCCAGGATCCCGATGAAGGCGACCTCGGGGAGGTCCAATCCCTCGCGGAGCAGGTTGACTCCGACCAGCACGTCGAAGACCCCGAGCCGGAGGTCGCGGATGATCTCCACCCGCTCCATGGTCTCAATGTCACTGTGCAGATAGCGAGCCCGCACCCCGGCCTCGCGGAGGTAGTCGGTGAGGTCCTCCGCCATCTTCTTGGTCAGGGTGGTGATGAGCGACCGCTGGCCGCGCTCCACCCGGCGGCGGACCTGGGCCAGCAGGTCATCGATCTGGCCCTCGCTGGGCCTGACCTCGAGGGTGGGATCGACCAGACCGGTGGGACGGTTGATCTGCTCGACGGTCCGGCTCGAGTGCCCCTCCTCGTAGGGGCCGGGGGTGGCGCTGACGTAGATCACCTGCCCCACCATCTGATCCCACTCCGCGAAGGTGAGGGGCCGGTTGTCGAGGGCGGAGGGGAGCCGGAAGCCGTACTCCACCAGTGGGATCTTGCGGGCCCGGTCGCCCTTGGCCATGCCGTCGATCTGGGGTACGGCGACATGGGACTCATCGACCACGATCAGCGCGTCCTCGGGCAGGAAGTCGAGCAGGCAGAAGGGACGCTCCCCCTCGGCCCGGCCGGTCAGGTGGCGCGAGTAGTTCTCGATGCCGGCGCAGGTGCCCGTCTCCCGCATCATCTCCACGTCGAAGGCGGTCCGCTGGCGCAGCCGCTGCGCCTCAAGCAGCCGGCCGCGCGCCTCGAGCAGCGCCGCCCTCTCCTCCAGCTCCGCCTCGATCCTCTCCACCGCGGTCTTCATCTGCTCGGCCGGTGTCACGTAATGCGACGCCGGGAAGATGACGACGCTCTCGCGCCGGGCCACGACCTCCCCGGTCAGGGGGTCGAACTCGCGAATCGACTCGATCTCGTCGCCGAAGAGCTCGATCCGCACCGCCAGCTCCTCGTAGGCGGGCTGGACGTCGAGCACGTCGCCCCGCACCCGGAAGCGGGAGCGGCCGAAGTCGGTGTCGTTGCGGCTGTACTGGAGATCGGCGAGCTTGCGCAGCAGGATGTCCCGGCGCCAGCTCTCACCCACCTTGAGCGAGATCGACTCGCCGAGGTAGTTCTCCGGAGAGCCGATGCCGTAGATGCAGGAGACCGAGGCCACCACGATGACGTCGCGGCGGGTGAGCAGCGCCCGGGTGGCGCTGTTGCGGAGACGATCGATCTCCTCGTTGCGCGAGGAGTCCTTCTCGATGTAGGTGTCGGTGCGAGCGATGTAGGCCTCGGGCTGGTAGTAGTCGTAGTAGGAGACGAAG
>DNAU01000048.1 GCA_003491925.1 Chloroflexota bacterium | reverse complement strand
ACTACTCGCCCGACGGCGTGGTGTCGCGTCGTGATCTGGACCGATCGACATTGCGCGAGCTGCGCTCACTGCGTGTCGAGAACGGCCGGGATGGTGTGACTGCGGCGGTGCTCGCCGAATGGCTGGAGTCGAGGCTGGCTCTCGACGACTCGGGTGAGACCCAGAGAACGCTGTGCGTCCTGGGCAGTCCATGGCAGTCGATCCGGCAGGTCTTCGATCTCATGCCCCGCCAGAGCGAGCGGGACTGGGAGACGATTGCCACGCGTTTGGAGCGCGTGCCCGGGAGCGTCCTGGGCCTGCGCGCATCGCTCGAGGAGTCGACGCAGCGCGGCCTCCCGCCGGCGCGCCGGCAGGTGCTCGCCTGTGCCGAGCAGGGGGCCACATGGGCCGGCCAGAGCGGCCGGCCGTCCTTCTTCGCCGAGCTGGTGGCGAAGTATCCCGGGGGTGACGACGCCTTGCGACGGCGGCTGGATGGGGCGGCGAGGCGAGCCAGTGAGGCCTACGCGACCGCCAGCGACTGGCTGCGCGACGAGCTCGCGCCCGTCCCCGCGGAGCGTGACGCGGTCGGTCCGGATCGCTACTCCCGCTCCGCCCGCCAGCATCTCGGCGCGAGCATCGACCTTCCGGAGACGTATGCCTGGGGCTGGGAGGAGTTGCACCGCATCGAGCAGGCGATGGCCGAGGAGGCCACCCGAATCATCCCCGGCGCGCCACTGGCGGAGGTCATCGAGCTCCTCGAGTCGGACCCGGCACGGGCCGTGCACGGGGAGGACGCACTGCGCGGATTCCTCCAGGATCTGATGGACCGGACGGTCGCCTCTCTCGACGGAACCCACTTCGACATCCCGGAGCCGGTGAGGAAGGTCGAGGCCATGATCGCCCCACCCGGCGGCGCAGCGGCGGCCTACTACACCGGCCCGTCGGAGGACTTCAGCCGGCCCGGCCGGACCTGGTATCCGACCCAGGGCAGGACCGTCTTCCCCCTCTGGGGTGAGATCTCCACCTGCTACCACGAGGGGGTCCCCGGCCACCACCTCCAGATCGGGCAGGTGCGCTACCGGAAGGACCAGCTCACGCGGTTCCAGCGCGCCGTCTGGATCAGCGGCCACGGCGAGGGGTGGGCGCTGTATGCGGAGCGTCTGATGGACGAATTCGGCTACTTCGAGAGGCCCGAGCACCGGCTCGGCTTCTTCCGTGCGCAGCTGCTGCGCGCCGTCCGTGTGGTGGTCGACATCGGCATGCACCTCGAGCTCCGGATCCCCGTCGAGGAGCGATTTCACCCGGCGGAGATGTGGACCCCCGAGCTCGGACGGGAGTTCCTGTTCACGCGGACCTGCTCTCCACGCAGCTTCCTGGCCAGCGAGCTCGATCGCTACCTTGGCCGTCCGGGTCAGGCAATCGCCTACAAGGTCGGAGAGCGTGCCTGGCTCGGGGCTCGCGACGACGCGCGGCGCCGTCTCGGTCCAGCTTTCGCTCTGAAGGCCTTCCACTCCGCCGCGCTCGACCTCGGCCCCGTCGGCCTCGACCAGCTCGCCTCCGAGTGTGCGGCATGGGCGCGGACGTCGGCGGGAGACGGGACCGGGTGATCCGGCAGCGAGGGCCCGCCGGTGTTGAACGCCGGCTCCCGACCCCCGGCCGCATCTGGGACGGAGGGTAAGCTTCGAACGTGCCCCACGCCCATTCGGCAGCCCGGTCCGATGTTGGGCGCCTGGTCTGGGTCCTCTGCCTATCGCTTGCGATCCTCGCGATCGAGATCGCCGGGGGCGTGCTCTCCCACAGCCTTGCCCTGCTCGCCGACGCCGCCCACGTCCTCACTGACGCCGGCGGCATCGGTCTCGCCCTGTTGACCATCTGGATCGCCTCGCGCCCGGCGAGCACCGAGCGCACCTACGGCTACCTCCGTCTCGAGATCCTCGCAGCCGCCGTCAATGCGGTGGCGTGGTTCGGGGTCGCGGTGTTCATCCTGATCGAGGCATGCATGCGGCTCTGGGCGCCGCCCCATGTCACCTCGCAGCTGATGCTCGCCGTGGCCGCCGCCGGCCTGGTGATCAACGCCATGTCGCTGTGGCTGCTGCGCGACGCTCAATCCAGAAGCCTCAACCTCCGCGCGGCGCACATCGAGGTCATGGGTGACCTCGCCGGATCGGCGGCGGTCATCGTTGCCGCCGTGGTGATTGCGCTCACCGGCTGGGAGCGGGCTGATGCCGTGGCTTCGATGGTCATCGCCCTGCTCATCCTGCCGCGGACCTGGCGCCTTCTCCGCGACGCAACCGACGTCCTTCTCGAGGCGACCCCGAAGGGCGTGGACCTCGACGACGTCCGGGCCCACATCCTCGAGGCCGCGGGGGTGGCGGGTGTCCACGACCTCCATGCCTGGACCATCACCTCCGGCGTGAACGTGGTGTCGGCGCATGTCGTCCTCCGGTCGGAGGCGGATCAGGCCGCTGTGCTGGAGTCCCTCTGTCACTGCCTGTCGGGTCACTTCGACATCGAGCACTCGACCTTCCAGCTCGAGTACCCGGACCGGCTCGAGCTGGAGGACGCATCCCACCGTTGACGAGAACCGGGGCTGGTCGACGCCCCGGCCTCCCCCGGTCGACATCGCTCCCCGGTCCATCGATGCACTCACCGTCCGGCAGAAGCCGGGCCCGGGTTGCGCCACCGCCGCCGCGACGGCGAGGGCATGCGGCGCCTGCAGAGCCACCGGGCCGGAGGCGACGCGGATAGACTCGCGACGCGATGAGCCAGCCCGCAACCCCCGTCTTCCCAGCGCCGGCCGGAGGCGGTGCTCGGGCGGTGCCGCGCGTCGAGGCCGTCGAGCTGGTCCGGATCGCCATGCCGCTGGTGGCGCCCTTCCGCACCTCCTTCGGGGTGCAGACGGAGCGCGACGTCCTCCTGGTCCACCTCCTCGGCGATGCCGGTGAGGGTTGGGGGGAGTGCGTCGCGATGCAGGAGCCCGGTTACTCGTCCGAGTACACCGAAGGCGCCCAGCAGGTGATCGAGCACCACCTCCTCCCCCGCATCCTGGCCCGGGACCGGATCGGGGCCGCCGAGCTGGAGGGCGCGCTGGCCCCGGTCCGGGGGCACCGAATGGCCAAGGCCGCGTTGGAGATGGCGTGGCTGGACCTCGAGCTCCGGGCGGCGGGCCGGTCCCTCGCCGAGTACCTGGGGGCGGTGCGCACCGAGGTGGACTGCGGCGTCTCGGTGGGCATCGCGGACACCACCGAGGAGCTGCTGGAGACCGTCGCCGGCTATCTGGACCAGGGGTACCGCCGGATCAAGCTCAAGATCGAGCCCGGCCTCGACATCGAGCGTGTGCGGGCGGTGCGCGAGCGGTGCGGACGCCAGGTCCTCCTCCAGGTCGATGCCAACGCGGCCTACACGCTCGATGACGCGGACCACCTCGCCCGGCTCGACGAATTCGACCTGCTGCTGATCGAGCAGCCCCTTCCCGAAGAGCAGCTTCTTGCCCATGCCAAGCTGGCCCGGAGGCTGACCACGCCGATCTGCCTCGACGAGTCCATCACCTCGGCCGCCGTGGCGGCGGAGGCGATCGAGATGAGGGCGTGCAGCATCGTCAACATCAAGCCGGGGCGGGTCGGCGGGTACCTCGAGGCCCGGCGCATCCACGATGTCTGCGCCGCCCGGGGCGTCCCGGTCTGGTGCGGCGGCATGCTGGAGACGGGCATCGGACGGGCCGCCAACCTCGCCCTGGCGGCACTCCCCGACTTCACCCTCCCCGGCGACACCTCCGCCTCGGACCGCTACTTCCGCCAGGACATCACCCAAGCCTTCGTCCTCGAGAACGGCCGGTTGCGGGTTCCCACCGGACCGGGGCTGGGCGTCGAGGTGAGGCGGGACGTGGTGGACAGCCTGACCACCCGGCGCACGGTGATCCGGCGGGATGGGTGAGCCGGAGGACGTGAGCGGGTTCGTCGGTGCCGCGCGTGCTCTCGCGACGGGCGCGGCGGAGGCTGCCGGTGTCGCCGTGGGCGAGGTGCACGAGCTCGACCAGCTCGAGGAGCTGACCCGAGTCATCGACGCCATCTGGCACCGGCCGGGGGACCCGGTCGCCGTCGACCTGCTCCGGGCCCTCGACCACAGTGGCAACTGCATCCTGGCGGGGTGGGCCGCCGGGCGGATGGTGGGTGCCAGCGTCGCCTTTCGAGGCCTTCACGAGGGACGGCCATGCCTCCACTCGCACATCACCGGGGTGCTCCCGGAATTCCAGCTGCGCGGCGCCGGCCACGCCCTCAAGCTCCACCAGCGGGCCTGGGCGCTCGCCGCCGGCATCGAGGAGATCACCTGGACCTTCGATCCGCTGGTCGCGCGCAACGCCCATTTCAACCTCACCAAGCTGGGGGCGGACGCGGACGAGTACCTGGTGGACTTCTACGGCCCGCTCCGTGACGAGGTCAACCGCGACGACGCGACGGATCGTCTGCTCGCCGCCTGGAGGCTCACCGGACGGCGGGCCACCCGGGCTCTCTCCGGGCGGCTGCGCATCCCGGTGATCGACGCCCTTCGCGAGAGCGGCGACCCGGTGGTCCTCGACATCGACGCGGGCGGGCGGCCGGCGCTCGCCGGCCCCGGTCCCGCAGCGGAGCCGGCGCGGACCGGCCCCGACCGCGCGCTCCTGCGCATTCCCGGCGACATCTCCACCCTTCGCAGCGGGGACGCGGAGCTCGCCGGCGCCTGGCGTCTGGCCCTCCGTCAGGCCATGACCTCGCTCTTCGCCCGGGGTCTGCGGCCGCTCGCCGCGCTGACCCCCGGGTGGTACGTCTTCGGCCCGGAGGGGTCAGACTGGCCGGCGTGACCGAGAGCTCGCCGGGCACCCCCCTCCTGGCGCTCCTCGACGGCCTGCGCGGCCGCCAGGCGGAGATGCTCGACTGCCTGGAGGCGCTGGTGAAACAGGAATCGCCGAGCGGCGAGCCCACCCTGCTGAGGTCGGCGCTGGACACCGTCGACGCGATGCTGGAGCGCCTCGTGGGGAGCCGGGGCCAGCTGATCGATGCCGGCGGCACGGCCCACCTCCTCTGGGAGTCGGGACGGCCGAGGGTGCTCCTCCTCTGCCATCTCGACACCGTCTGGCCGCGCGGCACCCTGGAGCGCTGGGCCTTCGGGGTCGAGGGCGGCCGGGCCACGGGGCCCGGGGTCGTGGACATGAAGGCGGGGCTCGTCCAGGCGCTCTTCGCCCTCTCCGCCCTCGGCGCACCCGGGGGGATCCGGCTGCTCGTCACCACCGACGAGGAGATGGGTTCGCCCGGCTCCCGGGCGCTCATCGAGGAGTCCGCCGCCGGGCTGGAGGCGGCCCTGGTCCTCGAGGGCGCCTATGACGGTGCACTCAAGGTCGCCCGCAAGGGCACCGCCCAGTACACCGTGCGGATCGCCGGACGCGCGGCTCACGCGTCGGAGCCCGCCCGCGGGGCCAATGCGACCCTCGAGATGGCGCGCCAGATCCTGGACATCGCAGGGCTCGCCGACGCCGCTGCCGGGACCACCGTCACCCCCACCCTGGCCGTCGCCGGGACGACCACCAACACCGTGCCGGCCCGCGCGGAGCTCCGGGTGGATTCACGAGCGGCGACGATCGCCGAGCTCGAGAGGGTCCGGGGGGCGATGCTCGGGCTGCGGCCGCACCTGGAGGGGACCGAGGTGGCGGTGAGCGGCGGGGTGGAGAGGCTGCCGATGACCCGCGAGATCTCGAGCGGCCTGTTCGAGAGGGCGGAGCGGCTGGCGGCGACCCTCGGGCTGTCCCCACTCCGGGGAGTGCTCGCCCCCGGTGGGTCGGACGGTCAGCTCACCGCCGCCCTCGGCATCCCGACCCTCGACGGGCTCGGGGCGGTGGGCGGCAACGCCCACGCCGAGGGGGAGTGGGTCGAGATAGACAGGATGCCGGAGCGGGCCGCGCTGCTGGCGGCGCTGACGCGCGACCTGCTCAGGACACCCCGACCCGGCTAGACATCCCTCACCCCCGGAGCGGTGGGTGGTGCGGTCAGAAGGCGGGCTCACCCACGCGCTGGGACGGGTCCCGCCAGGTGATCGGGCCGCCCATGGTGGCGAGGATCGCCGAGACCGAGGTGAGATCCGCCTCGGCCTCCTGGATGGCCGCGATCCTCTCTGAGAGGCGCTGCCTGGCGATGGGATCCGGCTCGTGGCGCCGGCGCGCCTCCAGCGCCATGCGGACCCGCCACATGCGGGTCGCGAGGGTCTCCGCGGTCGCGGTTGCGATCGCGTGACACTCCGAATCCGCCCACACCAGAAGGTCCGCTCCGGGGGCCGCTTCGGCGGTGACACTGCTCACGGCGCCAGTCTATCGACGCTCCGAGCGGGTCATTCGCGTCGTCGCCAGGAACGCGTCGAGGCGTGATCGGGTCGTCACGGTTGTGACCTGACGCCGACGTGCTGTCCGGACGCTCCGCGACGGCCTCCGAGGCCTCCCGCCTGGCGATGCCGGCCCCGCATCCGGGCTCAGGAGACGGTGGCCGAGAACTCCGCCAGCTCCGCCAGGTAACCGTCCCGCGTCTGCGGGGCGAGGAAGGCGGCCCGGAAGGAGTTCTCGGCCAGCCTCACGAGCTGCCGGTCATCGATGCCGAGCCGGTTCCGGATGAGCTCGTAGTTGTCGTCGATGTAGCCGCCGAAGTAGGCGGGGTCGTCGGAGTTGACGGTGACCAGAAGCCCGGCTTCGATCAAGTCGGGCAGGCGGTGGTGCTCGATCCGGTCGACGGCGGCGAGCCGGACGTTGGAGAGCGGGCAGACGGTAAGCGGGACCTGCTGGTCGCGCAGCCGGGCGACCAGCGCCGGGTCGTCCAGGCAGCGGATCCCGTGGTCGATCCGGGCGACCTTGAGCACGTCGAGGGCCTCCCAGATGTAGCTGGCCGGCCCCTCCTCGCCGGCGTGGGCGACGCACCGGAAGCCCTCGGCGCGAGCCCGGTCGAAGACGTCGACGAACTTCGACGGGGGGTGGCCCACCTCGGCGGAATCCAGCCCGACTGCGGCGATCCGGTCCCGGAAGGGCATCGCCGCGAGCAGCGCCTCCATCGCCGCGTCGGCGCTCCGATCCCTCAGGAAGCAGGCGATCAGCGCGGTCGAGATGCCGTAGCGCTGCTCGCTGCTCCCGAGCACCGACCAGAGACCCTCCACCACGGTCGCCATCCCGACGCCGCGCTCGGAGTGCGCCTGGGGGTCGAAGAAGATCTCTGCGTGGCGGACGCCCTGGGAGCGGGCGCGCTCCAGGTAGGCGGTGGCCAGGTCCGCGAAGTCCTGCTCGGTCCGCAGCACCGCCATGGTCGCGTAGTAGACGTCGAGGAACGACTGGAGGTTGTGGAACCGGTAGCGGCGTCGCAGCTCCCCGGCGTCCGCGCAGGGGAGGGACATGCGGTTGCGCGCCGCGATCTCGAATGCCAGCTCCGGCTCGAGCGTGCCCTCGATGTGGAGATGCAGCTCGGCCTTCGGGATCGGGGCCCGGAGCTCAGCGGCTGCCTGGTGCATCCGTGCAATGGTGCGCGTCGCCACCACCCCTCTGCCCGTCCTCTACTTCCCGATCGGCGCGTGCCTCATCCCCCGTGCCACGTGCCGCTGGGCCTTCGACTCCTCATCCACGTGGACGTACTTGGCGCCCCGGAAGGCGGAGGCCAGCGCGGCCACCAGGCTCATGAAGACGGCGAAGCCGAGGATGATCCCGAGGCTGCTCACGAAGGCCGGCCCGATCAGCTGGGGGAAGAACGCCCGGCTGGTGAGATGAGCAGCCTGGGCGACCGTCAGATGCGAGAGGACGGCGGGCGGGAGCAGCGTCTTGAGCGGGTTGTAACCGAGGAAGGCGGCGAAGACGTAGCCGAGCGGGGGCACGTGCGAGAGGGCCGCGGCGCTGCTCGCCGGGACGCCATTGGCGACCAGCCCCTTGAGCATGGCCGCTGGGACCTTGGCGTTGAGGCCGGACACCAGCAGCGTGAAGAAGAGGCCCATGGACAGCGGCATGCCGGTCTGAGCGAAGGTCACTCGCATGCCGGACGCCGCTCCGCGGTCGCGGGCCGGCACCGAGTTCATGATCGACGAGGTGTTGGGCGACGCGAAGAGGCCTCCACCGATCCCGGAGAGGAGCATGACGGCGCCGAACGGCCAGTAGTTGAAGTTGGCCGGGAAGGTCATCATCAGCGCGTAGGTCACCGCCGCCAGCAGCATCCCGCCGGTGGCGAAGGGCCGTGCTCCGTACCGGTCCGACAGCTTTCCGGAGATGGGCCCGGCGATCACGAAGCCGAGGGTGAACGGGATCATGTAGATGCCCGCCCAGAGCGGGGTGTCGGCGAAGCTGTAGCCGTGCTGGGGCAGCCAGATGCCCTGGAACCAGATCATCAGCATGAACATCAGGCCGCCGCGACCAATCGATCCCAGGAACGAGGCGAGGTTGCCGAAGGCGAAAGGCCGGATGCGGAAGAGGGAGAGCCGGAACATCGGATCCTTGACCCGGCTCTCGATGACCGCGAACGCCGCCAGCAGGATGATGCCACTCGCGATCATGGAGATGACAAACGGGTTGCCCCACCCGGAGAGCGATGTCCCATACGGCTCGATACCGTAGGTCATGCCCACCAGCACCATGCCCAGGCCGCCGGCGAAGGCGACGTTGCCGGCCCAGTCGATCCGCGCGGGGATCCGGACTCCGATGTCCTTGAGCTTGAGGTAGGCCCAGATGGTGCCGAAGGTCCCGATCGGGATGTTGGCGAGGAACACCCAGCGCCAGCCCAGCAGGGAGAGCAGACCCCCGACGATGATGCCGAGGAAGGAGCCGATGATGGCGGCCACCATGTTGATACCGAGCGCGAATCCAAGCTGATCCGAGGGGAAGGCGTCGGTGATGATGGCGGCGGAGTTGGCCATCAGAAGCGCCCCGCCGATGGCCTGGAACATGCGCAGTAGGACCAGCTCCAGGGCACCGTTGGGGCCGGTGCTCCAGACGCACGACAGCAGGATCGCCGCGACGGTGAACCAGGCGAAGCCGAGGTTGTACATCTTCACCCGGCCGAAGATGTCGCCGATGCGCCCGACGGTCACCACCACGACGGCCGACACCAGGACGTAGCCCATCATGATCCAGAGCAGGTACGACGAGCTGCCGGGCGCCAGCGGGTTCAGCTTGATACCGTCGAAGATCTTGGGCAGGGCGAGCATCAGGCCCGTGCCCGTCATCGACGACAGCAGCACTCCGACGGTGGTGTTGGAGAGGACCACCCACTTGTAGTGGGGCCCGACCCTCGGAGTGCCGGTGGGAGCTGCGTCGATCATGCCTTCAGTTCCTCCGTGGGGCGCGATCCCCCTCCCGCGATGGGAGCTGCGCCGGGGTGATCGGATGCGAGGGAGCGCAGCACGACCACGGCGCGCTCGAGCACCTTGCGGTCGGAGTCGCTGAGCAGCACGAGGCGGCCGGCCAGCCAGGCGTTGCCGGCCTGAGCGTAGCGGGCGAGCAGCGTGACGCCCGCCTCGGTGGCCCCAACCGGACGCCACGCCGGTCTCCGGGCGTCGCCCGGCGCACCACCAGGCCGGCCGCCTCGAGCTTGTCGGTGAGGCGGGTCGCGGCCGAGGAGGGCAGGCTCTCGAGCTCGGCGAGGCGCCCCACCCCGGGCGGGCCCTGGTGCACCACGCTGGCGAGCCCCGACACCTGGGCGATACTCAGCTCCGCGGGGTCATGCCGTCGGACCTGGCGGCCGAGATGGATCATCGCCAGCCGCAGGGCCTCGGCCAGGGAGCGGACCTCGGCCGCGCCGCCGGTCGCGGCCGCCCGCTGGTCTGGGCCGCTGCTCAGCACGCTCTTCGGTCTCCTGCTACCAGAGGCCACCCGCCCGGGGTGAAATTAACCAAGATAGTATCTGAATCACGCAAATATAGGTGGTCCGTTTCTCAGGCTCGGACGTCCTCCCCCCGGGCTCAGATGGCGCTGCCGATCACCACCGCGCCATAACCCGGGATCGCCAGCAGCATGATCGACCACGACGGCCCGGTGGACCCCGGCCGCGCCGAGACCACCGCGGAGATGGCGGCCCTCCACTGCCAGCTTGCCGCCAACGTGAGCTGGGCGGGCTTCGGCGCCGGTGCCGCGGGGGCCGCTCTCGACCGCAATGCGATCATGCTGAGGCGGATCGGGTTCGAACCCGCCTGGGAGCTTGCGCTCTGAGGTCACGGGGCTGCCCCGAGAGGGACCGGCACGGAGGGATCGCTGATGAAGGCCGTGATATACGAGCGCCAGGGCGCGGCCGGGGAGGTGCTGCAGGTCGTCGATCTCCCCCGCCCGGAACCGGGTCCGGGCGAGGTCCGGGTGCGGGTCAGCTTCTCGGGGATCAACCCCACCGATTGGAAATCGCGAAGCGGCGCCACGCCGCGGCCTCTCGACCGCTTCCAGATCCCCCATCACGACGGGTCGGGGGTCATCGACGCCGTCGGGCCGGGTGTCGACGAGAGCAGGCTGGGAGAGCGGGTCTGGGTCTGGATGGCCGCGGCCGGAAGCCAGTGGGGCACGGCGGCCGAATGGACCGTAGTCTCGGAGCAGCAGGCGGTAAAACTGCCGGACGCCGCGTCGCTGGAGCTGGGGGCGAGCCTCGGGGTGCCGGCGCTGACCGCCCACCGGTGCCTGTTCGCCGACGGTGACCTGGACGGTCGCGCCGTCCTGGTGGCGGGGGGAGCCGGCGCGGTCGGCCACTTCGCCATCGAGCTGGCCCGGCACCGCGGAGCCCGGGTGGTCACCACGGTGAGCGGTGAGAAGAAGGCGGAGCTCGCCCGCGCAGCCGGCGCCAACCTGGTGGTGAACTACCGGGAGCCGGGCGTCCTGGAGCGGATCCGCGCCTACACCGAGCGTGTCGACCGGGTGGTCGAGGTGAACCTGGCGGCCAACCTGAGCCTCGATCTCGGCCTCGCCGGCCCGGGCACCGTGGTGGCGGTCTATGCGGCCGACACCGCCGACCCGGAGCTGCCGGTCCGGGCCTGCATGACCGCCAACGTGGTGCTCCGCTTCGTGCTCCTCTACGGAGTGCCGGTCGCCGACCTGCTCCGCGGCGTACGGGATGTCAGCGCGGCGCTCGACGCCGGCGCCCTCAGCGAGCTGCCGGCCCACCGCTTCCCGCTCGAGGAGTGCGCCGCCGCCCAGGACGCCGTGCAGGGCGGGGCGACGGGCAAGGTGCTGCTCGACGTGAGGTGAAGCTCCGCGGCGTCTCTGAACCCGGCCCGTCAGGGTTTCGCAAGAAGGGATGCGTGACCCTTTCGGCAGATGCCCTCGCAATCCTCCGCCACCATCACGACTGAGGCCCCTGACCTGGCCGTTCCTCCCGCAGCCGACAGGCGGGTGCAGCGCGTGCCGCGCCGCTGGGGGCTGCTGCCTCGCGACGCCGCTCTGATCGTGCTCGGCAACGCCGTCCTGATCGTGGCCATGTGGGTCCGCCACGGCCAGTTCCCGAACCTCACCCATCCCGCGGCGGTGCTCACCGGGGTCGGCCAGATCGCCGCCCTGCTCGGCACCTATAGCGCGCTGGTCCAGGTGGTGCTGATGTCGCGCAGCCCGTGGCTGGACGACCTCTTCGGGATCGACCGGCTCGCCGCTTGGCACCGATGGCTCGGCTTCAGCACCCTGTACCTGCTCTCCGCGCACGTCGTCCTGACCACCGCCGGGTACGCGATGACCGACGGCCGCTCGTTCCTCGCTCAGACCTGGGTCTTCCTCACCACCTACCCCTACATGCTGATGACCTACGTGGGCTTCGGCCTCTTCATCCTGGTCGCGGTCACGTCGGTGAGAGCGGCGCGGCGGCACGTCTCGCACCAGGCCTGGCACTTCATCCACCTCTCCGTCTACCTGGCCATCGCGCTCACCTTCGCCCACCAGCTGGCGGTGGGCACCGACTTCGTCAACGACCCGGTGGCGGTCGGCTACTGGGTGGCGCTGTACGCGATGGCGGCCGCCCTGGTGATCACCTTCCGCCTGGTGATCCCGGCTCGGATGGCGCTCCGCCATCGACTTCGCGTGCAACGGCTGGTGGCCGAGTCCCCGGACGTGCTCTCCATCTACATCACCGGGCGCGACCTCGTCGAGCTGCCGATGCGTGCCGGCCAGTTCTTCAAGTTCCGCTTCCTGACCCGCGAGCTGTGGTGGCAGGTCCACCCCTTCTCGCTGTCGGCGGCACCTAACGGCCGGCACCTGCGCATCACCGTCAAGCAGGTGGGGGACTACACGCGCTCTCTGAGTGGGCTGCGTCCGGGCACCAGGGTCATCCTGGACGGGCCGCACGGCATCTTCACCTCGGTTCGCCGCCGCAAGCCGCGGGCGCTCCTCATCGCCGGGGGAATCGGCATCACCCCGCTGCGGGCCCTCATCGAGGAGATGCCGCAGCGCAAGAACTCGGTCACCCTTCTCTACCGGGCCCGCACCTGGGACGACGTGCTCTTCAGGGATGAGCTCGACCAGCTGGTCGCGGCGCGAGGCGGGGTCGTCCACTACATCGTCGGCAGGCGCGGGCGCGAGGTGCATCCGCAGCCGCTCGCACCCGGCTTCCTGGCCCGCTCGGTCCCCGACCTGAAGGAGCGCGACGTCTTCGTCTGCGGCCCGCGGGAGATGGTCGGCGAGGTGCTGGGCAGCCTGCGCGCGCTGCGCGTCCCCCCGGCCCAGGTCCACTGCGAGCGCTTCGCGTTCCTCACCTGATGCCCTCCGCCATGCCCATCCGCCCAGCCGCCACCCTTGCCGCCACCGCCATCGGGGTCGTCCTCCTCTTCGCCTTCCGCACGCCGCAGGCGGCGCCCCCGGCGACCGCCGTGACGACTCCCGCCACGTCGCCGTCGTCGAACCCGACCCCCACCGCCACGCCGTCCGGTGCGCCACCGTTGGCGGGCTCGTCGCCCACGCCCACCGCGACGCCCACGCCGGCCGCCAGCGGACTGAGGTCGGGCACCTTCACCGGTCAGACGTACTCCGACCAGTACGGGAACCTGCAGGTCCAGGTGGTGATCTCCGGCGGCAGGATCACCGACGTCAAGCTGCTGCAGTACCCACGGAACGAGCCGCAGTCGTCGTTCATCAGCTCACAGGCTCTGCCACTGCTCCGCGAGGAGGTGCTCCAGGCTCAGAGCGCGAAGATTGACGCCATCAGCGGCGCGACCTTCACCAGTGAGAATTACGCCGCTTCGGTGCAGTCGGCCCTGGACCTGGCGCGTGCCTGACGTCGACGGCACGCCCCGGGGAACGCTGCGCGCGGAGCCGGTGATGGGGACCGTGATCACCGTCGACGTGCGTGACCCCGACCTGCCCGCGCGGGCCGTCAACGCGGCCGTCGCCTGGTTTCACGAGGTGGACGCCACCTTCAGCACCTACCGCGAGGCGAGCGAGATCAGCCGCCTCTCGCGCGGCGAGCTGCGGGAGAGCGAGTGCTCCGCCGACGTACGCGAGGTGCTCGGCCTCTGCGCCGAGGTCACCCGGAGGAGCGGGGGATGCTTCGACATCCACCTGGGCGGTGGGCTGGACCCGTCGGGCCTGGTCAAGGGCTGGTCGGTGCAGCGCGCTGCCGAGATGCTCCAGGGGTCCGGCGCCCGGAACTTCTTCATCGGGGCGGGGGGCGACGTCGTGACCCGCGGCAGGCCGGCCGGCGAGCAGCGCTGGCGGGTCGGGATCCGTCACCCCGAGCTTGGTGACCGCGTGGCCGCGGTGCTCGAGGCCGGTGACCTCGCGGTCGCGACCAGCGGCGCCTACGAGCGCGGCGAGCACATCGTCGACCCGCGTACCGGTCGCGCACCCGTCGGTCTGCTCAGCATGACCGTCGCCGGGCCCAGCCTCACCTACGCCGACGCCTTCGCGACGGCCGCCTTCGTCATGGGCGAGGAGGGCCTGGCGTGGGTGGCGGGGATCGACGGCTATCACGCGCTGGCGATCACGGCGGATCGCCGGATGGTGTGGACCCCGGGGATGGAGATGCTGCTCCTCCGAGCTACCTCGCCCCCGGGGTGAGATCCGGGCTCGGGTTTCCCACACCGGCGCGACAGGCAGCCCGGCTCATCGCATCCGTTTCGCAGCGACTGGCGCGTTGAGGAACAGCCCCGTATACTCGATGAACGGAACCAGGGGCTCCCGCGCTCGGGGGCGGTGACCCGCGGTCCTCGCCCCTCATCCTTGTCGCCCCTGCCGGCGTTGCGGAAGATGCGAGGGGAAGTGCGAGCGCGTAGGGCGATGCCCATCTCCACTCCACGGGCGGCGCGAGCCTGATGTCCACGCGCCGGCAGGTGCTCCTGCTCAGCCTCTGGGCGGCCTTCCTCGCCCTGGTGGTGCTGGTCTTCGTCAACATCCGGGATCAGCCGCCGGCGCCGCCCCAGGCCAGCCTGGGAACGCTAACCCAGGCCGTGCTCAACAGCGAGGACGGGACGGGGTCGCTCCAGGACCAGATCTCGCTCAACGCCGCCCAGGCCGCCCAGGTGGGGACCGGCCAGGTGACCTGGTGGGACGCGGCCGGAGGCGAGCACGTGACCCCGCTGCCCCAGGACGGGCAGGGGCTGGTGCTCAGCGTCTTCGCCACCGATCACTTCAGCAACTTCACCACCGACAACGGGATCCCCACCAGCACCCTCCTGCTGGTGCTGGTGCCGACGCTGATCATCGTGATGGTCATCGTCATCCTCTACTGGCGGCCGGGCGGAGGCACGGTGCGGCTGCTGCGCTCGCGGACGCGGGTGGTCGGCGGCGACCAGCCGCTCAGCTGCTTCGCCGACGTCGCCGGCTGCGACGATGCCAAGCTCGAGATGGGCGAGCTGGTCGCCTTCCTCCGCGACCCCGATCGCTACCGCGAGCTGGGTGCCCGGGTGCCCAAGGGGGTCCTCCTGATCGGGCCGCCGGGCACCGGCAAGACCCTGCTGGCACGAGCCGTCGCCGGCGAGGCCGATTGCGCCTTCCTCTCGGTCTCCGGGTCGGAGTTCGTCGAGATGTTCGTCGGGGTGGGCGCGGCGCGGGTGCGCGACCTCTTCCGGAAGGCCCGGAAGGCGGCGCCCTGCATCGTCTTCGTGGATGAGATCGACGCGGTGGGCCGGCGCCGGGCCGGCGTGGGGGTGCACCTCGGCCACGAGGAGCGCGAGCAGACCCTCAACCAGCTCCTCGTCGAGCTGGACGGCTTCGACCAGGGGGCTCGGATCGTGGTCATCGGGGCCACCAACCGAGCCGACGTGCTCGACGAGGCGCTGCTGCGACCGGGGAGATTCGACCGCCAGGTGACGGTCGACCCGCCCGACGTCACCGGCCGGGAGGCGATCCTCGCCGTCCACGCCCGCGGCAAGCCCCTGGCCCCCGACGCCGACCTCGGTCTGCTGGCCCGTCGGACCGCCGGCTTCACCGGAGCCGACCTCGCCAACCTGATCAACGAGGCGGCGCTGCTGGCGGCACGCGAACAGCTCCCCGAGATCGGCATGCGCCAGCTCGAGGCGGCGGTCGACCGGGTGCTCGCCGGCCCCGAGCGCCGAGGACGGCTGCTCAGCCTCGACGAGCGGCGCACCATCGCGTACCACGAGATGGGCCACGCCCTGGTCCTCACCGCGCTGCCGGGCACCGACCCGGTGCGCCGGGTCAGCATCGTCGGCCGGGGGCGCTCCCTGGGTTGGACGCTCACCGTCCCCGAGAACGACCGAGCCCTGGGCTCGAAGTCGCAGCTGCGCAACCGGCTCGCCGGCCTGCTCGGGGGCCGCGTCGCGGAGGAGCTCGTGCTGGGTCAGGACGACATCACCACCGGAGGCGCCGACGACCTCCTCAAGGCGACCCAGCTCGCCCGCCAGATGGTGACCGAGCTGGGGATGTCAGGCCTCGGGGTGCGCGTCGTGGAGGCGGGGGAGGCGGCGCTTGCCCACCTCCATTCGGACGAGCTGGGCCGCCGGGTGGACGCCGAGGTCGACCGGCTCCTCGATGAGGCCCTGGGTCGGGCCCGCACCATCCTCGGCGCCCGGAGAGATCTCCTCGACGACCTGGCGGCTCGGCTGCTGGAGGTGGAGACGATGACCGGGGCGGAGCTGGTCGAGGTGATCGCCTCGCACGCCACGGTCGAGCTGCGTGGAGTCGTCGCGCTCGTCCCGCCCCGGCCGCCGGTCGAACCGGCGGTGGCCGCCGTCGCTCGGGCGGCGAGCCCGCCCCCACCGAGGCCGGCCACCGTCCCCGCCGGGACAGGCACGCGGCCCAGCGGTCCGCCACCCTGGCTGCGCACGCTCCTCCGCGCCGCCGCCTCCGCCCTGGGGGGACACCCCGGGCCGGGCGGGCTGTCGGGGTAGGTCCGGGTCACTCTCGGGGGGGCCGGGCGGGAGAGGGCGACCCCGCCGGACGGCGCTTGACACACCCCCTCAGAAGTTATCAAGATGTTGTGCCAGCAGCCGGTAAGACCCACTACATCTTGAAGCCGGCTGGGCGCCTTCTCCTTCGCCGGAGGCCCGACCCCTCAGGGCCGGGCCTCTCCGGTCTCTGGACCGGGTCTGAGCTGCACGGAGAGGCGGCCGCGGGGATGCCCGGCGGGCTCAGGTGGTCCAGACCGGTGCCGAGCCGTCGAGGTCCAGGTCGCTGGTGACC
Organism: Chloroflexota bacterium; assembly: GCA_003491925.1. GTDB lineage: Bacteria > Chloroflexota > Dormibacteria > Aeolococcales > Aeolococcaceae > Changshengia. The sequence goes on along the minus strand of DNAU01000048.1, from coordinate 5,394 downwards.
TGCTTCGCCAGGGACGGGGTGGCGGTCGCCGCCCCCTTGAGGTACCAGAGCTCGAAGTACCCGTCCCCCGCCTCGGGGGCCAGGTAGATGAGGTCGGTGCCGTCGGGCGACCACGCCGGCGAGGCCGCCATGGTCCCGACGACCAGGCGGTCCAGGGGGCCGAGAGTGCCGGTGGCGGCGTCGAAGCTGGCCACCACCAGGTCGGACTCAGTGCTGCTCGGCGCCCCGTTCACGACGGGGGTGCAGATCATCGCGATCTCGGTCTGGGCGGGGTTCAGCGCCGGCTGGGCGCAGTCGTCCTCCGGCTGGGTCAGGGCGGCGCCGTCGGAGCCCTCGGTGTTGTAGAGGGGTTTGGGATCCATGCGGATCTGGCTGACCTCGGTGCCCGGGACCGCGCTGGGCATGGGGGTGCTGAGCTGACCGGTGTCGCCGTACGCCGACTCGTAGTCGACGTAGAGGAGACCGCCGCCGTCCAAGGGCACCGGGCTGACGTCCCCGCCGGTGTAGTAATTGGCCCAGCTCTCCTGGGTGATGCCGTCCTGCTTCTGCACGTTGCTGCGGTCGATCTCGGTGCCGAGCGCCGTCTCCCAGATCGAGAGGTCCACCTGGTAGCAGCACTGCGAGGGGTCGTCGACATTCCCCTTGGGGTAGTCGTAGCTGAAGTAGAGAGTGTTGCCGGGCCCCACCGCCGGGTAGGAGAGCCAGTCGTCCGCCCCCAGGCTGGTGGCGGTGACCTTGCCCGAGTCGTGGCTGAGCTGCTCCTCGACGGCACCGGTCAGGCGGAGCTCGTAGAGGTCCGAGTAGTAGCCGGGGGTGACCTTGACCGCCAGCAGACCGGTGCCGTCGGGGAGGAGCACCGGCTCCGTCCACCCCTTGCCCTGCGGCTGGAGCTGGGTCACCTTGGTGCCGGTGAGGGAGAAGAGCCCCCCGCCGTCGGCGAAGAAGATGGTCCCGGGGAGGCTGAGCTGGGGCGCCACGTGGACCTGGGTCGGGTCCTTGGGGCGGACGAAGGCGCTGCCGTCGCGGCTCGCCAGGAACCGGTTGACCCCGACGCCGAAGGCGGCCATCAGCGCCAGCAGCACGATCCCGGTCAGCAGTTTGCGCGGGCGGCTCACGTCGCGGGGAAGTACTGGTGGACCACCTGGAGGATGGCGCTCATGTCGGGCACCTCGACGTCCCCCACCACGGGCAGGGTGGCCGAGCTGAACTGGGTGAGGAAGACGTGCTGGATGTTCCCCTGATCGATGTCCTTGGCCAGACCAAGGAGGGTGGGGAACTGGGTGAGCGGCACGTCGGTGAGCACCTCGCCGCTCAGCGCCGAGGCGATGTCGTTGATGTCCCCGATGCTGAGCCCGGAGAGCTTCTGACGCAGCGCGACCAGGACCTGCTGCTGGCGCACGGTGCGCCCGAGATCCTCGGAGATGTCGTCGTGCCGCGAGCGCACGTACTCCATCGCCTCCACCCCGTCCATGTGCTGGGCGCCGGGGAGCACCGCGACCCGGTCGGCGGCGAAGGGGTTGGTGCTGCCCTCGACGTCATACGGGTAGTCGTCGTCCATCACCGGGTGGCTGGCCACGATGTCGATGCCGCCCACCTCGTCGATGAGGTTGATGAGACCCTGCAGGCCGATCCAGACGTAGTGGTCCACCTGCACCTGGAAGTCCCGCTCGACGGTGGCGATCTCGGCGTCGATCCCCTTGGTGCCACCACCGGCGAACCCGAACGCCGTCGAGACCTTGCCCTCGCCGCCGGTCGAGAGCGGCACGTAGAGGTCGCGGGGGAGGGAGAGCATGGTCACGCTCCCCGCCATGGGGTCGATTCGGATCAGGATCATCGACTGGGTGCAGCAGAAGCCGGAGGTGCCGCCGGCGGCGGTGAACTTGCCGTCGTTGTCGGAGCCCATCAGCAGCACGGTGAAGGGGGCGCCCGACCCGGGCACGGCGGTCGGGTTGGCGGTGGGGCTCCCCGGAACCGGGGAGGGGATGGTCACCTGGATGGTGTGACCGGTGGCGCCGACCGCCGCGGTGATGGTCGGCCAGAAGAAGCTGACCGCGCCGCCCACCCCGGAGAGGAGGAAGCCGATGACCACCAGCGCGACCCAGCGCAGTCGGGGCAGCGGGACCGCACAGCGGGAGACGCGGCGCCGGGAGTGGCGTGACCGACGTCGGGGGGCGGTGCCTCGCGAGGGCCCGGCGGGGCCGGGCTGCGTCTGGTCGGGGGGCGGCGGGCCTCCGGGGGAGCGACCCTGGCTCATGCTGGTACGACCTCCGTCTCGGGCACCGGTTCACCCGGCACGGTCGACGCCGGTTTCGACCCGGGGGTCGCCTGCGGCGACCCCGGCTGCTGAGACCTGACACCGCTCCCCCCGGGCGGGTCCCAACCCGGCGGATGATACCCGTAAGGAACAGGACGTTGCCGCCGCCAATTCGTCGACCGGGGAGCCCGGAGGCGGGGACGATTCCGTGTACGGTCGACCCGGGATGCGGCGCGAGCGGATTGAGACCGACCAGGCGTTCTTCGCCGAGCGGATCGCGGGGCGGCCGTCCGGGCTGCGGCGCAGCCTGCCGCGTGCCCGGGCTCTCGCCCCGCATCTGGGCGTCGACCTCGACGGCTGGCGAGCCCATCCCGAGCGGGTCGTCACCGTGGTCGGGTCCAAGGGCAAGGGGACCGCGGCCACCTTCGCCTCGGCGGCGCTCGCCGCCGGCGGGCTCCGGGTGGGGACCCTGACCAGCCCGGGGCTGCGCAGCAACCGCGAGCGCATCAGGGTCGACGGGGCCGCCATCGCCCGCCCCGACTACGAGGCCCTGGTCACCCGGGTGGCTTCGACCCTCCGCCGCGTGTCGGGGTCGCTCCCGGACGACGGCTACCTCTCCCCGAGCGGGCTCTTCACCCTCAGCGCGCTGCGCCACTTCACCGACCGCGGCTGCGACGCGGTCGTGCTGGAGGCGGGGATGGGCGGCGCCTCCGATGAGGTCTCGCTGGTCGCCCCCGCGGCGGTGGTGGTCACCGCCGTCCTCGCAGAGCACCTGGGGGTCCTTGGTGACAGCGTGGGCGCGATCGCCGCCGAGAAGGCGGGGGTCGTCACCGATGCCACCCGCGACGTGATCGCGGCGGTGCAGCAGGACCCCGCGGCGGATGCCGCGGTGCGGGAGGCGGCGCGAGCCCACGGGTGCGGGTATCACCCGGACCGCGGGGAGAGCGGGCCCGAGGCGGGGAACGGCCCGCTGCCCTCGGTGCCCGGTCTGGGCGCGGTCAACGCCCGCCTCGGCCTGACCGCGGCCAACCTCCTGCTCGCGGCGGGAGGGCGGCCGGTGCCCCACCCCGCGGTGCTGGAGGAGGTCCTCGGGAGCGTCCGCCTGCCGGGCCGCCTCAGCCAGCACCGGCGCGGCGACCAGATATGGATCGTCGACTGCGCCACCAACCCGGGCGCGATCGCCGCGGCCCTGGCCCACACCGCGGCCACAGCCGGCCCGCTCAGCTCGGTGCTCAGCTTCATCCCGCGCCATCGGGATGCGACGCCCCTGCTCGAGGCCCTGCGCGGCCAGCCCCTGGTCGCGGTCCCGGGTGGCCCGCCCGCCGGGGTCCCGGGGGCGGGGGCGGTGATGCGTCTGGAGGCGATCAACCTCGACGCCCTCGGCCCGCTGGTCCTCGCGCTCGGGCCGGTCTACTTCGTCGGCGAGTTGCTGGCGACCCTCGGGGTCGACTGTGAGCGCAGCTTCTCACCACCGTCGCCGCAGCCCGGACGCGCCCGCGCCCCGCGCGGCTGACCCCCCGGTCACGCCGCGGGAGACGTGGGCTGCGCCAGCCGGGGCCGGCGGCTCGGGGGAGGAAAACGCCGCAGCCGGTCACCCGCGGAGGTGGCAGGTGTCGTCCCAGAGCCAGACGACCGGGTTGTCGCGCTCGTACCCGAGCACCGACAGCGACGCCGGGGAGAGGGCCAGCCGCTCTCCCGCCACCGGAGGGAGAAGGCACCACCGGGAGGCCATGATGCGCAGGAAGTGGCCGTGGGCGAAAAGGGCCACGTCGCCCTCCACCCTGCGCACCCGCTCGATCACCGAGTCGGCACGCCGGCCCACATCGCCGAGGCTCTCGCCGCCGACAACACCGTCGACCCAGATCACCCAGCCGGGACGCTCGCCACGGATCTCGTCGGCGGTGCGTCCCTCGTAGCTGCCGTAGTCCCACTCCTGGATCTCGGGGTCGGGGAGGGCGGCGTCCGCTAGGCCGGCGAGCTCGCAGGTGCGACGGGCCCGCCGGAGCGGGCTGCACAGCACCGCGGCGAACCTCCACTCGCGGAGGCGGGGCCCGAGGCGAAGAGCCTGCGCCTCACCCTCGGGGTCGAGCGGGACGTCGCTCCGGCCGGTGTGACGTGCGGTCCGGCTCCACTCGGTCTCGCCGTGGCGCACCAGCACCACCCGCTGGGTATGGGGGCCAGTGGACGGGGACCGGGAGGGGGGCGCGGAGAGGCTGCCCGTCACCGGCGGGTCAGGCTCGGCCGCTGATCCGCCGGCGTCCCCGTCGTGGGGTGAACAGGCGGACCACGCAGAGCAGGATCACCGCCCCGAGGAAGGCGACCACGACGTCCTCGACGAGGCCAACCAGCCCGCCGCCGGCGATCAGAGAGGGATCGAGCCAGTGGATGATCAACCCGCCGATGATCGCGCCGGCGAGACCGACGGCTATGTCCAGCAGGCAGCCGAGGCCGCGGCCGCGGACCAGCCGCCCGGCCAGGGCGCCTGCGATCAGCCCGATGATCAGCCAGGTGAGCAGATGGTGGACCGCCACCACCCCCGCCCACACCGCCAGCGCGATGACCACGAGGACGGCGAGCAGGATCAGACCCGGCATGCCCATACCGTACCGTGCGGAGCGGCACTGGCGCCCGGCCGTCGTATGCGGTCACCGAGCGCACGCATCGGGCTCGAGGCCGCTGGGGTGGCGCTCCACAACGGTCGCGCCACCCCCCACTCGGGACCTGGTCGAGCGACCGGGCCCCCCCCTGGGGCGTCATCCGGGCGGGGGTCGCTCGCGAGAGCGAGCCCCCGCACCTCAGATGCTAGCTCTGCCCCGGGTGGGGTGAATCGCGCGTTTGAACACCGTGAAACGGCGTCGCGACTGGGCCTGCGGTTGTGGCGCAAGCTGCAGGAGCGTCGTCCGGCCGTGACCGCGGCGCGACAACCTCCGGCGGGTCAGCCCTGCTCGGGCTCCTCCGTCTCCGCTGCGGGGGCCTCGGCCTCGACGGCGGCAGGGGCGGCCTCCTCGACGACCACGGCCCGCAGCGCGGCGATCTTGACGACCACCTCGTCGGGGTCGACGTGGGCGGCCAGGCTCACCCCTTCGGGCAGGACCACGTCGCGCACGCGCAGGGCGGCGTCCACCTCCGCCAGCCCGCTC
>DNAU01000033.1 GCA_003491925.1 Chloroflexota bacterium | reverse complement strand
AGGATGTCGCGCACCTGCACCTCGCACGCCTCGGAGAGCTGAGGAAGGTCGAATTGGCTGGAGAGGGGCGGGAGGTTCGCGAGCTCGCGACCGCTCTTGGCGATGCTGGCGCAGTGGTCACCCATCCGCTCCAGCTCGCTGGCCATGTGCAGCAGCCCGAGGGCTTCGCGGAGCTGAGGCGGGGCCGGCGCATGGGCGATGGCGTCGAAGGTCACCTCGCGCACCGTGACCAGGAGCGCGTTGATGCGGGCGTCGTCGCGGATCACCGCGGTGCAGAGGTCCACGTCCCGATCCACCAACCCCTCGGTGGCGCGGGTCATCGCCCTGTCGACCTCGTCACCCATGGTGAGAATCAGGTCGCGGATGCGCCGAAGCTCCGTGTCGAAGCCGGTCGCGGGAGAGTCCCGGAGGGATCTGGTCTCGACGGACTCGCTCACGGTGATTGCCAGCTTAGGCCATGAGCCCCGGTGCCGGCGACCCCGCGGGGGCGGCGCCGGCCAAGGCGCTCCAGGGGCGGCGAGGGCGCTCGCGAGCCGCCATGGTCTCGGTCGCGCGGCTCATCAGCGAAGACCCGCGGCGGCCTGCGCTAGGCGCGGAGCTCGGCCTCGCAGCGCGCGTGGAGGGCCGCGACGATGGCCTCCTGCCACTCCTGGGCCTCCTCCGAGGTGAGGGTGCGCTCCGGGCTGCGGAAGGTGAGCCGGAAGGTCCACCCCTTGCGCCCCTCCCCCATCTTCTGGCCGCGAAACTCGTCCCTCAGCTCGACCGACTCGAGGAGCGCGCCCCCGGCCTCCCGGACCACCGCCAGCGCGTCGCCCGCCCGCTCGCGGCTGGGGACGGTGACGGAGAGGTCGTGGGTCACGGCGGGGAACCGGGGCACCGGCCGGTACCGCTGGGGACGGCGGCCGGCGCTCGCCAGCCCGTCGAGGCGCAGTTCGGCGACCACCACCCGGCCGCGCAGCTCGAAGCGCTCCGCGGCGGTGGCATCCAGCTCCCCCACCAGACCGATCCGGGCGCCCCCGGCCCGGATCCAGGCCGCGCGTCCGGGGCGCAGGCCGGCGATGGCTGCGGGCTCGGTCTCGGCCGCCTCGCCGCTCAGGTCGCGGATCAGCCAGGCCAGCAGGGACTGGGCATGGCGCAGCGCCGCCGCGGCGGCCGCGGCGTCCCCGTCCACGTGCCGCGCCACCGCCAGCAGGAGCGGCTCGGCGGGCAGCGGCGGGAGCCCGGCGTCCATCCCGTCGGGGGTCGACCCGGGGGCCTGCCCGACTCGCTCACCCTCCCAGAAGGCGCAGCCCAGCTCGAAGACCGCCGCCCCCGGGACCCCGCGGCTCTGGTTGAGGGCCAGCACCTGGCAGAGGCCGGGCAGCAGGCTGACCCGGAGATGGGTCCAGTCATCGCTCAGCGGGTTGAGCAGGGCCATCGGCGCGCGGCCGTCGCCGAGCCCGGGAAGCCAGCCGGCGACCTCGGGCCGGCCGAAGACGTAGGGCAGGGCCTCGTCGAAGCCGGCCCCCACGCAGACGTCGCGCACCCGCTCCTCGATCGGATCCTCGGCGGCGAGCTGGCGGACGGGGGTGCGATGCCCAGGCAGGGTGCTGGGGAGCCGCCCGTAGCCGAGGCCCCGCCCCACCTCCTCGGCGACGTCCTCGCGGATGCGCACGTCGCGCCGGAAGTACGGGGGGTGGACGGTGAGCCGGTCCCCCTCCTGCTCGATCGAGAAGCCGAGGTGGACCAGCACCGTGGAGGCGTCGTGCACGTCGACCGGGTAGCCGAGGAACCCGCCCAGCCACGCTCCGGTCAACTCCACGGGCTGGAGGGGAGGGAGCGGCGCGGGGTGCTCGTCGACGGGGTCCCGGAGGACGTGGCCCCCGGCCAGGTCCGCGATCAGCCCCGCCGCCCGGCGCAGGGCGAGGGGCGCCAGCTCGTCGGGGAGGCCCTTGTCGTAGAGGGCCGAGGCGTCGGTGCGGATCCCCAGGCGCCGCGAGGTCGCCCGGATCGCGGTGGGCTCCCAGTTGGCCGCCTCGAGCAGCACGGTGCGGGTGGTGTCGCCGATGGCCGTGGCGGCGCCGCCGATGATCCCGGCCAGGCTCACCGGAACCCCGGCGCTGGCGATGACCATGTCCCCGGCATGGAGGGGGCGGGTGACGCCGTCGAGACACTCCAGGCTCTCCCCGGGGCGTGCCCTCCGCACCGTCAGGGTCACCGCGCGGCCGCCCCCCTCGAGCGCGGTGAGCCGGTCTAAGTCGAAGGCGTGGAGGGGATGGCCGAGCTCGTGGGTCACGTAGTTGGTGACGTCCACCAGGCTGCTGATCGGACGCAGCCCGATGGCACGCAGCCGCCGTTGTAGCCAATCGGGGGACTCCCCCGGCGTCACCCCCTCGATCACCAGGGCGGTGAAGCGGGGGCAGCCCACCGGGTCGTCGATCTGCACCCCAGCCCGCTGCGCCGACGCGGTCGCGGAGAGCAGGCCCTCGGGTAGGTCGGTGGACGGCTCGCGGATGGGCTCGGCCAGCGCGGCGGCCAGCTCTCGGGCGATCCCGAGGTGGCACATGCAGTCCGGCCGGTTAGTGGTCACCTCCACGTCGAGGACGACGTCGAGACCGAGCACCTCGTGGAGCGGCTGGCCGGGACGGCCGCGCTCGAGGATCAGCAGGCCACTCGCGTCCGCGCCGATCCCCAGCTCGGCGGCGGAGAGCAGCATCCCCGGGGAGCTGTACCGGCCGCCGAACATCGAGCGGACCCCGAGCGGCTCGGGGAAGCCGGGGAGAACGGTCCCGGGAGGGCCATAGCCGACCAGGTCGCCGGCTTTGACGTTGGGCGCGCCGGTGACCAGGCGCACCGGCTCCGCGGCCCCGGCGTCGATGTCGGCGAGGCGCACCCCCCGCGTCGACTCCGGGATCGGGCTCAGCTCCAGGACCCGGGCAACGATCGCCCCCTCGGCGGCGCGCTCGACACGGTCGACCTCGGTGCCGGTGTCGACGAGGGCCCGGACCAGCTCATCGACGGGGGCGTCGAGTTCCGCGTACTCGCGGAGCCACTCCAGGGAGATCTTCATCCCTGGCTGACCAGACGGACGTCGCTCTCGTAGAGAAGCCGGACGTCATCGATCCCGTAGGCGAGCTGGGCGGCCCGCTCGATACCGAAGCCGAAGGCGAAGCCGGTGTAGCGCTCGGGGTCGACACCGCCGTTGCGGAGCACGTCGGGATGGACCATGCCGCTGCCCAGCACCTCGATCCAGCCACTCTGCTTGCAGAGCCGGCAGCCCGCGCCGGCGCAGGCCATGCAGGAGACGTCCAGCTCCAGGGAGGGCTCGGTGAAGGAGAAGTTGTGGGGGCGCAGCCGGATGGCACGCTCGGCACCGAAGATGGACCGGGCGAAGAACTCGAGGGTGCCCTTGAGATCGCCGACTGTCACCCCCTCGTCCACCAGCAGGCCCTCCACCTGGTGGAAGACCGGGGAGTGCGTGGGGTCGTTGTCGCGCCGGAAGACCTTGCCCGGCACGATCACCCGGAGCGGGGCGCCGAGAGCCACCATGGCGCGGATCTGCACCGGGGACGTCTGGGTGCGCAGCAGCCGGTACTCGTCGATGTAGAAGGTGTCCTGGGTGTCGCGGGACGGGTGCCCCGGCGGCATGTTGACGAGCGTGAAGTTGTACCGGTCGTACTCGACCTCGGGACCGCTCACGGTCAGATAGCCGAGCTGGGTGAAGACCCTTCGGATCTCGCGGCTCATCCGGGTCACGGGGTGGAGGTGACCGCGCCGGAGCGGTGGCGCCGGCCAGGTCAGGTCGAGGGCCTCGGCGGCGACCGCGGCCTCGCGCTGCTCGCGCTCCAGCGCCGCGTGCCGCGACTCCACCTCCTCCTCGAGCCGCCGGCAGGCCTCGTTGACGGAGAGGCCGTACTGCCGCTTGGCGTCGGCATCGGCGATGGTGCCGATCCGCCGCCGCATCACGGTCAGCTCGCCGTCACCCCGGCCCAGGTAGCGGGCGCGCACCTGATCGAGCGCACCCAGGTCACGGGCGCCGCGCACCGCATCCAGGCCGCGGCCGAGGACCTCGTGCAGGTCATCGGTGACCACGCCCTCAGCCACCGTCTCTCTCCTCGCGTCGCACGGCGCCCGCCCTCAGGCGGCGGAGATGGCGTCCTTGGCCACTGCCACCAGCCGGACGAAGGCGTCGCTGTCGGCGACGGCGAGGTCGGCCAGGAGCTTGCGATCGATGTCGACGCCGGCCGACTTCAACCCGTGCATCAGCTGGTTGTAGGGGAGCCCGTTCTGGCGGGCGGCCGCGTTGATCCGGGCGATCCAGAGCCCCCGCATGTCGCTCTTGCGCTGCTTGCGGTCCCGGTAGGCGTACGCCAGCGAGTGCATGACCGCCTCGTTGGCGGACTTGTGCAACCGGTGGCGGCTGCCCTGCATCCCCTCGGCGCGGTCGAGGACACGCTTGTGACGGGCGCGCTGGGTGACTCCCCGCTTGACCCTGGCCATGACGGGACCTCCTTAAAGATACGGGGCGTTGCGGAGCACCTTGCGCACATCGGCGGCCGACACCGCGGTCTCACCCGCGAACAGCCGCTTCCGTTTCTGGCTCTTCTTCTGAAGGATGTGCGACTGCATCGCGTGGCGCCGCATCACCTTGCCGGTGGCGGTCACGCGAAAGCGCTTCTTGGTACCCCTATGGTTGCGAATCTTGGGCATCTGGCTGGTTCCCTTCGGCATCCGGGTCGCCGGCGGCCGCGACGGCCTCCGGGTCCCGATCCTCCTCGGCTCGCGCCGCTCCGGGTTTGCTCGGCTTCTTGTGGACCGGGCTCAGGATCATGGTCATGTTCCGGCCCTCGACCAGGGCGTTGCGCTCCACGGCGGCCAGGGCGTGGAGCTCCTCGGCCATCCGGTCGAGCAGCCTGCGCCCGTACTCCTGGTGGACCAGCTCCCGGCCCCGGAAGACGATGGTCAGCTTGACCTTGTCACCCTCCTCCAGGAAGTGCCTGACGTAGCCGAACTTGGTCTGGAAATCGTGCTCCGAGATCTTCGGCCGGAGCTTCATCTCCTTGACGGTGATGACGTTGTGCTCGCGGCGGCTCTCCTTCTCCCGTTTCAGGGCCTCGAACTTGAACCGCCCGTAGTCCATCAGCCGGCACACCGGGGGCTGGGCCTGAGGGGCTACCTCGACCAGGTCGAGCTCCCGCTCGAGGGCCAGCTGCTTGGCTCGTTCCAGAGGAACGATCCCGAACGCCTCCTGGGTGGTGTCATCGAAGAGTCGGACCATGGGCAACCGGATCTGGTCGTTGACCCGCAGCTCTCGGAATGCGATGGGGTGGGACCTCCCGAAAAACCGGCTGAAACAAAAAACGGATAGCTTCCGCTATCCAGGCTGGGGCGGCTGGACCTTCAAGGCGGACCCGGAAGGTGGGGCCGTACCGCACGGACCCTCTTGGCGGCGCTCATGGCGTCAGCGGCGGAGCATACCACGGGCGCCGCCGGCGCCAAACTCCGGTCACCGGGCCGGACCGCCTGAACGGCGCCAGCACCGGCTCACGGAGCCGGGACCGCCGCGCCGCCGCCCGGGTGGCCCTCCGGTGGTGCCGCCGGCCCCCGGCGGGCATGCAGCAGCAGCTCGCGGGCGCCCCTCGCCCCGAGCACCGGCGAGACCATGCTGGCCATCGCCCCCCACCCCGCCCGGACGGCCCCTGCGATGGCCGCCGCCAGCGCGGCGTCGAGGCTGACGTCGTCCACCGGCGCGGTGGCCCGGCGCAGCTCGAACATCGGCTTCACCAGGCCGACCAGGTCGGCGCCGGGGGCCAGATCGAGGGATGCGAGCTGGGCCAGGGCGGCGCTCAGCGAGAGGTAGGAGACGTCGACCGTCACCACCTCGATCACCTCCGGGATCAGCTCCCGATCGAGGGCGGCGACGTTGGTCGCCTCCAGGTTCACCACCCGCGGGTCCTGACGCAGCGACCCCAGCAGCTGGCCGTGGCCGGCGTCGACCGCGTAGACGCGCCGCGCCCCCGCCTCCAGCAGCACCCGGGTGAAGCCGCCCGCCGCGGCGCCGACGTCCAGCGCCACCCGGCCGGCGACGGCAACGTCGAAGGCGCCGAGGGCGGCGCGCAGCTTGGCCTCCCCGCGCAGCGCCGGGGCCTGGCGCCGTGCGACCCGTGCCCCGGCCGCCACCCGGGCCTCGGGGTTGGTGACCGTGAAGCCCTCCACCTCGATCTCGCCCGAGGAGACGAGCGTCGCCGGGTCACCCTCCAGGCCGAGCTCGGCGACCAGGTCGGCGAGCCTGCGGAGGCGGCGCGGCACGGCGGGGGCGAGCTGCCGTCGGCGGGAGGTCGAGCCCCCCGCTCAGCCGGGCCGGCGGCTCGCGACCTCCTCCGAGAGCACGGCGACGAGCTCGGCGACGCTCCGCTGCGCGGTCCCGCCGCGGCGGGTGTCGCGCACCGTGACCACATCGTCGCCCCGCTCCACGTCACGCTTGCCCACCACCACGACGTAGGGCACCTTGCGCAGCTCGGCGTCGCGGATCCGCGCCTGCATCCGTTCGCCCGGGTGGTCGCTGAGGGCCGCCCGCAGTCCGGCCGCCTCCAGCCGCCCGGCGAGGCCGCGGGCGCACTCCATCACCGCCTCGACGTCGTCCTGCACCGGCACCACCTCGACCTGCACGGCCGCCAGCCAGAGCGGCAGCTGGCCGGCGAAATGCTCGAGGAGGATGCCGACGAAGCGCTCCAGGGATCCGTAGATGACGCGGTGGATGGTGACCGGGGTGCGCGCCGCCCCCGAGGCGTCGATGTACTCGCAGCCGAAGCGGCGTGGCTGCTGGAAGTCGAGCTGGATGGTCCCGGTCTGCCAGGAGCGGCCGATGGCGTCCTTCATCAGGATGTCGATCTTCGGCCCGTAGAACGCCCCCTCCCCCGCCTCCACGGTGAAGGGGATGCCGGCGTTGGCCTCCAGGATGCGCAGCAGCGCAGCCTCGGCCCGGTCCCAGGTCTCGGGGTCACCCATGAAGTCCGTCGGTCGCGTCCCCAGACGCAGCGAGTACTCGAGGTTGAAGATGCCGTAATAGATCCGGGTGATCTCCAGGATGCGCGCGTACTCCCCCTCGATCTGCTCCTCGGTGACGAAGATGTGGGCGTCGTCCTGCATGAACTTGCGCACCCGCAGCAGCCCGTGCAAGGTCCCCGAGCGCTCGAAGCGGTGGAGCGGATCGATGTCGGAGTAGCGCAGCGGCAGCTCCCGGTAGCTGTGACGGCGCAGGTTGAAGACGACATGGGCGTTGGGGCAGTTCATCGGCTTCAGACCGTAGGTGGTCTGCTCGTCCACCGGGAACAGGAACATGTCCTCGCGGTAGTGGTCCCAGTGGCCGGAGGTCTCCCACAGCGCCTTCTCGTTGATCAGCGGGGTCATCACCTCGTGGTAGCCGCGGGCGCGGTGGTCCCGGCGCCAGAAGTCGATCAGCTCGTTGAGCACGATGACGCCGTTGGGCAGCCAGTAGGGCATGCCCGGGGCCGAGGGTTCGAAGTGGAACATCTCCAGCTCGCGACCGAGGCGGCGGTGGTCGCGACGCTCGGCCTCGGCGAGCCGCTCCAGGTACGCCGCCAGGTCCCCGGGAGTCAGCCACGCCGTCCCGTAGATCCGCTGGAGCTGGGGGTTGGCCTCGTCGCCGCGCCAGTAGACCCCGGCGACGCGGAGCAGCTTGACGGTGGTCAGCAGGCCGCTGTCGGCGACGTGGGGACCGCGGCAGAGGTCCACGAAGTCGCCGGTGCGGTAGACGGCGACGCTCTCGACCTCCTCGCCGAGGCGGTCGATGATGGCGACCTTGAAGCTCTGACCCATCGCCTCGAAGAGGCTCCGGGCCCGATCGCGAGCGAGCACCTCGCGCTGGTAGGGGATCCGTCGGGCCGCCAGCGCCCGCATGCGCTCCTCGACCGCGACCAGGTCAACCTCCGAGAGGTGCCGGTCGTCGGGGAGCAGGAAGTTGTAGAAGAAGCCGTCCTCGATGGCCGGACCGACGTCGTACTGGGTCCCGGGGAAGAGCTCGCAGACCGCCGCGGCCATCAGGTGGGCGGCGCTGTGGCGCAGGATGTCCAGGCTCAGCTCGACCGGGGCCTCCAGGGGCAGGCCGGCCTCGGCGGCATCGTCGACCTCCTCAGGCATGGTGGCCGCATTGTACGGAAGCGGTGGTCCGAGGTCGCGCCCGGCACGGCGACCACCCGGCGACGTTCATCGCGCCAGCGCGCAGGTCCCCGCCGCTGCGATCGCGGCGCCGCCGCCGGCCACGCGACCCGTGCGGTGGGTTCAGACGACCAGTCGCGACATCCCCCGGGGCACGTCCTCGCGACCCTCGCCGAGCAGCGCGATCTCCGCCTCGGGGTTGGCGAGCGATGTACCCCAGATCTCCAGCGAGAGCTGGCGGGCGAGCGGCAGCACGGTGCGCCGTCCGTTGCGCTGGGCCTGCGTCCGCAGGCGCTCGAGGCGCTCCGGATCGATGGCGCAGCAGCGAACGCTGCAGTACTTGTTGGTCCGTTTCTTGACCGGCTGGTCGCACCCTGCGCGGGCACAGAGTCGCACCGCTGGCAAGCGACCATCAGTCGCGTGACGCACACCCACCTCCATGAGTCCCGCCAGTCTACGACTGCCCCTTGCCCGGCTGTCAACACCCTCAATCAGGTCGGATTGGAACAGGTGTTTCGCGCCGGGGTCGACAATGCACGGAGTGAACCGAGTCGAGGTGTGCAGAGTGTGGACAACTCGCGACCGCTCATCTGAGCCACGCCTCGTGGCGTGTGCGAAAGCTGTTCGCAATTCCGTTCTGCACCAACTCTGCGACACCACCGGCGCGGCCCCGCCGAGGCCAACCCCCGGCCCGCTCGCGCCCGGAGGTCCCGCCGTATCGACGCGCACCGCCGCATCGACGCGCACCGCCACATCGACGCGCACGACTGTGACCGATGTCACCGGTGGGAACGGTGGCGGCCGGGGATGCGACGTGGGCGCATCAGGGATCGAACCTGAGACCTCAGCGATGTCAACGCTGCGCTCGTACCAACTGAGCTATGCGCCCGCGCATCCTGCGCCGGTCAGGCCGGGATGATACCGCGAGCGGATGGCGGCGCCGACCGGGGGGCGCCCCGATCCCGCCGGGGCTGGTCGGTGCCGACCGCCGGCGGAGCTCAGACCGAGGTGCCGACGCCTCCGGCGGCCTGGGGCGCGTGCCCCGCCGTGGGGGTGCTGGCCTGGCGGAGGTCGGCGCTGGTCACCTCGACCAGCAGCACCCCCTCGCACCCGTGGCAGATCACGTGGAACTGCTCGGGCCGGCGGATCGGCCGGGCCACGGCCTGCCGGTAGCCGCAGCATTCGCACGTCACGATGGCTCGCATCTCTCCCCTTGCGCCTCCACTGTCGTCGGACCGACGCGCCGCTGGGCCGCCACGTCGCGCGAAGTGCTCCGAGCTTGCCACCGGGCCTCCCCCGGTCCGGGCCTGACACGGCACCGCGACCCGGCCGTTGCACGGCCGTGTCAGGGGCTGTCAGGTGCTCCCCGAGATGTCGCGTCGACCCCGGCCGGCTGGTCGAGGACGAGCAGCCGGTCCCAGAACACGAACCGGTAGACGAGGCCGGCTGAGACCACCAGGGCACCGAAGACGTCGACCACGCCGTCGACCGAATGGGAGAGGTCGGCGGCGCCGCCGAAGGCGAGCAGGGGCAGGGCGATGGAGGCGTTGATGACCGTGAACACACCGCCGAAGATGCGTCCTCGCGATTCCTCGGTGGTCCCCTCCTGAAGAACGGTGAAGGCGGGGATGAGGATGGCGCCCAGGGCGCAGCCGAAGGCGAGGGCGAGCAGGACGACGGCCGGGATCAGCAGCCCGCTGATGCCGACCGCCTGGAAGACCGGGGGCAGGATGCCCATCGCCAGCAGGCAGGTGCCGGTGGTGAAGAAGGCGATGACGGTGAGCGAGCGCCGGGGCAGGCTGATGAGGTGCTGGCCGAGGACGCCGGCCATCGCCACCAGGCCAAACATGGCCGGGATCAGGACGATCGAGATGTCGTTGGGCGAGCGGTGGAGCACCTTCTGCAGGTAGGGCGCGCCCAGGGCGTAGATGGTGAAGACCATGATCAGCGCCAGGCCGAGCTGGATCATCCCCCAGCGCAGCCCGGCGCTCCGGCGGAGGATGCTGACGCCATCCTGGAACTCCTGGAAGACGTGGGTTTGGGGGCCGGCCCCCGGCGAGACCGCCCGCAGCGAGGAGCCGATCCGCCAGCAGGAGAGGGCGGCCAGCGCGAAGAGCACGGCGGCGATGTAGAAGGGGACGAGGTCCCCGAAGAGGATGAGGCAGACGGGCGCCAGCACGCTGCCGAGCATGAGGGTGAAGATCACGGTGGTCATGAAGAGGGACATGGCGCCCTGGATCTGCTCCCGGCTCACCAACGAGGGGATGCTGGCCGCCTCCGCTGGGGCGAACACCTGCCCCACCGAGCTGAACAGGAAGGTGATCACCAGCAGGGGCCACGCCTGGTGCTGGAGAAACGGGGCGAGCTGACTCACGGGGATCAGCACCAGCAGTCCCGCCCGGAGCAGGTTGGTGAGCATCATCAGCGAGCGCTTGTCGTGGCGGTCGGCGTACACCCCCGCCGGGGCGGAGAGCAGCACCCCGGGGAAGGTGAAGGCGACCGCGACCGCTGCCACCGCGGTGGTCAGGCCGGTGAGGTCGTAGACGACGACGAGGAGGGCGAACTGGATGAAGTTCTGGGCGAGCTGGCTGCCGCACTGGGCCGCCCAGAGGTAGCGGAAATCCCGGCGGCGCAGGACCCTGGCGAAGCCAGCGGCGTCGTCGGGATGGGGCGGCACCGCGGGGCGGACCGCGTGCAGGGGTGGTGCATGGTCGGGCGGCGGCTGGTGAAGCCGGTCCGAGCTCATGCCATCTCCCCCGCAGCCCGGGCGAGGCAGCGCCATTCGTCGAGGTCCAACGTCTCCGGCCGGCGCCCGGGGTCAACGCCGCAGCGGGCGAGCACCGCCTCGACCAGCCCGGCGCGGTCGCCGAGAGCCCTCGCGAGGCCGTGCCGGAGTGTCTTGCGGCGCATCTGGAAGGTGGCGCGCGCCAAACGGAGCACCTCTGCCCTTTCCTGGTCATCCATCTGCCGTGCGGGGTGCATGCGAATGATGCTCGACGCGACCGCCGGCTCGGGGAGGAAGCTGGACGCCGGCACGTCGCGGAGGCGCTCCACGTCGGCCACCGAGCGCACCGCCACGGTCGCCAGGCTCCAGCCGCCCGGCGGGGAGGCGATCCGGGCGGCGACCTCGCGCTGGACCAGGAACACCGCCCGCCGCGGCGGGCGTGCGGCCTCGAAGAGGTGTCCGAGAATGGCGCCGGTGAGGTTGTAGGGGAGGTTGCCGGCGGCCAGGTGGTCGTCGGGAAGGCCGAGGCTGGCGGCGTCGGCCCGGAGCGCATCGCCCGCGACCAGCTCGACGTTGGCCAGGCCGCGCAGGGTGGTGCGGGCGGCCCGGATGCAGGCCGGGTCGAGGTCGACCGCGACCACGCGCGCGGCCCGGCGGGCGAGCTCGGCGGTGAGCACGCCGATCCCCGGCCCGATCTCCCACACGGTGTCGCCGGCGGAGGGGGCCAGCGCCTCGACGATCGCTTCCAGCACCATGCGGTCGACCAGGAAGTGCTGGCCCAGGCGTCGCTTGGCGAAGAGCCCCGCCTGGCCGGCGACCCGGGCCACCGTGCGCGGGTCGGTGAGGTCGAGGCGGCGCGTGGCCGCGGTCATCCCCAGCTCCCCCGACCCGCCGCCCGCCGGCGCCGATCGCCGAACCCGTCAGCCATGCAGGACGTCCTCCGGCGGAAGGCCGAAGAGCCGGCGCGCGCTGGCGGTGGTCTGCGCGGCCACCACCCCGGGGGCGACCCCCCGCAGCCGGGCCACCGCGGCCGCCGTGGCGACGACGTAGGCGGGGGAGTTGGGCCGGCCGCGATGGGGGACCGGGGCCAGGAACGGGGTGTCGGTCTCCACCAGGTAGCCGTCTCCGTCCACCCTCCGGACAGCCTCCTGGATGGCCTCGCTGCGCGGGAAGGTGACGATCCCGGAGAAGGAGAGCAGGAAACCGCGCTCCCGGCAACGCTCGGCGTGGCGTGCGTCGCCGGTGAAGCTGTGCATGACCCCGCGGACCCCCGCGACGGCGTCCACCGCGGCGAGCACCTCGGGGTGGCTCTCCCGATCGTGGATGACCGCGGGCAGGGCGTGGGCAGAGGCCAATTCCAGCATCTGATGGAGGGCGGCCTGCTGCACCTCTAGGGAGGTCTCGTGGTACCCCGGCCGCCAGTATTGGTCGAGCCCCACCTCGCCGACGCCCACCGCGCGCGGATGCCCGAGCAGCTCCTCGAGCGCCTCGAGCTCGGCGCGGTCGGGCGCCGCCCGCTCATGGGGGTGCCATCCGACCGTGAAGAAGACGCCGGCATGGGCCTCGGCGATCTCCCGGCAGCGGTCGCTGTCCTCCAGGTTGAGGCCGGGGCAGATCACCTGGGTGACCCCCGCGACGGCCGCCAGCTCCAGTGCGCGGGCCACCCCGGCGCCACCCTCGCGTTCGGCGAGGACCTGGAGGTGGCAGTGGCTGTCGACCAGGGGCCCACCACCCGCAGGCGCCGTCCCGGGCTCGTTCATCTCCCGCTCAGCACCGCCTCGCGATCCAATCGGGGGAAGAGGATCTCGCCTACCCCCACCGGCTCCCCTCCGTGCAGCTCCGGCCAGCGGCGCACCGCCCCGGTCAGGTCGCCGCCCAGCTCGATGCCGAGGTCCGCGGCCACCCGCGCGGTGGCGCGAGGGATGAAGGGATGGAGCAGCAGGGTGCTCACCCGCAGCGCCTCCAGCAGCTCGGCGCAGACGGTGCCGAGGCGGGGGTCACCGGCGCTGCGCAGCTTCCAGGGGGCGGTCTCCTCGACGTACTTGTTGGCCCGACCCACCAGCCGCCGCACCGCCGCGAGGGCCCCCGTGAAGTCGAGGCGATCCATGGCCGCGTCGTACTCGGGGACCACGCCGGCGGCGAGGACGCGCAGCTCGCTGTCGATCGCCTCCTCCCCTCCCCGCCCCGGCACCCGGGCGTCGAAGTAGCGCTGGACCATCTTCTCGGTCCGCGACACCAGGTTGCCGTAGTCGTTGGCGAGGTCGGCGTTGTAGCGATCGACGAAGCTCTCCATCGAGAAGTCGCCGTCGCGATCGAAGGGGATCTCGGCCATCAGCACGTAGCGCACCGCGTCGCTGCCGAACTGCTCCACCAGGGCGGTGGGCTCGATGAAGACGCCCCGCGTCTTGCTCATCTTCTCCCCGCCCAGGGTCATGAAGCCGTGGGCGTGCACCCGCCGCGGGAGCGGGATGCCGGCGGCCATCAGCATCGCCGGCCACATCACGGTGTGGAACCGGGTGATGTCCTTGCCGATGACGTGCACGTCGGCCGGCCAGAAGCGTGCGAACTCCTCGTCGTCGGAGGCGTAGCCCACCCCGGTGATGTAGCTGATCAGGGCGTCGAACCAGACGTAGATCACCTGGGACGGGTCGAAGGGCAGCGGGAAGCCCCAGTCGGAGAAGCCGCGGCTGACGCTGATGTCGTCCAGGCCCCCCCGGATCAGGCTCAGGATCTCGTTGCGCCGCGGCTCCGGGACCAGGAAGTCGGGATGGCTCTCGAAGTGCTCGAGGAGGCGGTCCTGGAAGTCGCTGAGCCGGAAGAAGTAGTTGTCCTCCTCGACCAGCTCGACCGGGCGCTCGTGAACGGGGCAGAGCCCGGCGACCAGCTCCTTCTCGGCGTAGTAGCGCTCACAGGAGGGGCAGAGCCAGGCCCGGTACCACCCCTTGTAGATGAAGCCGGCGTCGTGCACGGCCTGCATCAGGCGCTCGGTGCTGCGCCGGTTCTTCTCCCCGCTGGTGCGGACGAAGGCGGTGTGGGCGATGTCCAGCGAGTGGTAGAGGGCGCGGTACCGCTCGGCCTGGGCGGCCACGAAGTCCTCGGGCGTCAGCCCCCTTTCACGCGCGGCGCGGAGCACCGACTGGCTGTGCTCGTCGGTGCCGACCGTGAAGCGAACCTCATCGCCGCGCAGCCGGCGGTGGCGGGCCAGCACGTCGCAGCCCACCTTCTCGTAGACGTGGCCGAGGTGGGGGTCCCCGTTGACGTAGTCGATGGCGGCGGTGACGTAGTGGGTGCTGCTCATGTCCCGATCACGACGGTGCACTCCCCGCGGGGGGGCTGGCGGCGGAACTCCTCGGCGAGCTCGCGAGCGGTGCCCCGATGGAGGGTCTCGTGGACTTTAGTCAATTCCCGGGCGACCACGACCGGCCGGTCGCCGAGGAGCGGCTCGATCAGCTCCAGGGTCTTGGCGAGACGGTTGGCCGCCTCGAAGAGGACCACCGGCAGGCCCAGTGCCAGGGCCGCCTCCACGGTGCGGCGCAGCCGCCCGGGGGAGCGGGGCGGGAAGCCGAGGAAGACGAAGCCACCGCCCCCGCCCAGCCCGCTGGCGCTCACCGCGGCGGTCACGGCGCTGGGCCCGGGGACAACCGTGACCGGGACCCCCGCCGCGTGGGCGGCGGCGACCAGCCGGCTGCCCGGGTCGCTCACCGCCGGTGTTCCGGCGTCGGAGCAGAGGGTGAGACGCTCGCCCGCTTCCAACCGGGCCAGCAGCGCGGGGACGCGACGCTGCTCGTCGAAGGCGGGCAGCGAGATCACCGGACGGTCGATCCCCAGCGAGCGCATCAGGATGCGGGTGCGGCGGG
>DNAU01000004.1 GCA_003491925.1 Chloroflexota bacterium | reverse complement strand
CGCGATTATCCCGATACGGGCGCCCCGAGCCCAACAAACGCCAGTTGACGGCGGACTACGTGACCGCGGGCACAGCCCGAGGGTCGGGATAATCACAGGCTCTCGAGGAAAGCGAGCAGCCTGTCCGGAGCCCTGTAGCGACCGGGCTTTGAAGACGATGGTGTGGTGCGGGCGAGCGCCCGCTCCTTGATGCTCAGGTCGGCGTGGAGGTAGCACTGGGTCGAACGAATATCGGCATGACCCAGCCACAAGCTGATCACAATCACCTCAACCCCGGCTCGAAGAAGGGTCATGGCGCAGGTATGCCTCAGGACATGAGGAGTCAGATTCTTGTGTGCGAGCGATGGCGCCCCTCGGGTGGCGGCCAGCGCGTGGAACTTGACGCGAGCCTCGACGGCGTCGTCACTGAGGCGACGCCCTGTCCGAGTCGGAAACAGGGGATCGTCGGGCAGACCGCCCCGCTCCTGCAGCCAGACCCGCAAGACGGCGACGGTACCGGCAGTCAGCGGGACACAACGCTCCTTACGACCCTTTCCAAGACAGCGGACGTGCGCGCCGGCGCCGAGCTCGATGTCGCGACAGTTGGCCCCGGTCAGCTCGGAGAGCCGGAGGCCAGTCTGTACGGCGAAGGCAATGAGGGCGTGATCCCTCCGACCCTCCCACCGGTTCTGGTCCGGAGCAGCAAGTAGGGCAGCGACCTCGTCCGGTTCGAGGAACGACACGTCGGTCTTGTTGAAGCGCTTTTGGGGAATGGCCAGTACCTGCTGGATCAGCTGGGCGTGCTCGGGATGGCGAAGAGCGGCGTATCGGAACAGCGACCGCACTGCGGCCAGCCTGGTGTTCCGGCTGCGGGCACTGTTGTGCCGGTCGGCTTCGAGATGGTCCAAGAAGGCCGAGATCACCCCGACTCCGAGGTCCTCCCAGTCGAGGGTGGATGGAGCCTTTTCGGTCCGGCCCTGCACAAAGCGGAGCAGGAGCACGAACGTGCTCCGGTAGGACCTCACCGTGGCCGGGCTCGCCTGGCGCTGCTTGGCGAGCCGCTCGGTGAAGAACAGCTGCATAGTGGGCGCGACCGCGCTCATCTTTCCAACCCCTCCATGCGGTCGGCTGCCAAGGCCAAGAGCTCAGGAGCGGACGAGAGGTACCAATAGGTGGAGCACGGATCCCGGTGCCCGAGATAAGTGGTCAACCGTGGCAGAAGGGCGCCAACATCCTCGCCCGACCGATACCATCGCACCAGGGTGTGGACCGCAAAACTGTGGCGCATGTCGTGGATCCTCGGATGGTGCGGGGCACTGGCTCCGACGCCGGCGACGTCGACCAGCTTCCGGAACGTCTTCTGGAAGTCGGCATAAAGGAGCCGGCTTCCGGCGGTCGAGATGAAGAACGTCGAGCTCTTCTGTCTCACCACGAGCTGGTCCCGCTTCTCCGCGTAGGAGCACATGGCGTCCACGGTGCTCGACTGGAGAGGCACCAGTCGGGACTTCCCGAACTTCGACTGGCGCACGACGATCAGGCCCTCGGCGGTGTCGAAGTCGTCCCGCTCGAGGCGGATCGCCTCGCCGACCCGCATGCCCGAGGCGCTGAGCAGGCCGATGAGCGTCTCGACGGTCGCCGCTCGCATCAGGGTGGGGATCGTTCGGCGAGCGGCCGACATCAGCGCGGCTACGTCCCCAGCCGAGTAGATGAACGGTGGGCGCCAGCGCTGTCGGAAGCTCACGAGCCCGACCGGTGGGATCTCGGTGTTCGGGTTGACGCCCGCCATGTGGCAGGCGAAGCCGCGGGCCACCGTCATCCGCCGTGCCCACACCGTGGTGGCCGGATCGGCGTCTGGACGCTGTGCCCACACGAGTGCGGTCTCGATGGTGACGGTCTCGGCGCCGATCGCGTCGAGATACGCGACGAAGTCCGGCAGGAGCCGGTGTGCCTGGTCCAGGTTGTGGCCGAGGGCTCGGCGCAAGGCCAGGTAGTCGTTGGCCTGATCGATGAGCGGGCTCATCGCTCGGCTCCCGGCCAGGGCTGGGCGACGCTGCGAAGTCCAGCAACGTCGACCTTGGCGTACGCCGCCGTAGTGGCGAGATCGCGGTGACGAAGCACGAGGCCGATCTGAGGCAGCGTCGCTCCCTGAGCGAGCAGCTCGGTGGCAAGAGCATGGCGCAGTCGGTGCGGGCCAACGGGGTCACGTCCGGTGCGCTGGCAGGCGCGGCGGACCACGTTGTTCACCGAGCCCGGGCGGAGCCCCCGCTGGGGTGCCAAGGTGGCCAGGAAGACCTTGCGGCTCTCGGCTCGGGGACGACCGTCATACAGGTAAGCGGCGAGAGCCTCGCCCACATCGCTCAGCAACGGCAGACGGTCCACACCGCCGCCCTTGCCGCGGACGGTCAGCTCACCCGCCCGCCAGTCGATGTCATCGAGCTCGAGGCCGACGACTTCACGCGATCGCAGGCCGAGGCGGGCCAGCAGCATCAAGATGGCGAAGTCCCGGAGCCCGGTCGGTAGTGACCGATCGCAGCTCGACACGAGCTCGGCGACCTCTGAGGCAGCCAGCCTGGGGGCGAGCCCTGTGTCGCGCCACCCCGCCACAGGCGGCACCGCCACGGCGAGGTCGCTTTGGACCAAGCCTTCGAGATGGAGGAACCGCAGCAGGGAGCGCAGGTCGTTCACCCTGTTCTTGGCCGAGCCGACCGAAAGCCGGGAACACTCGCGCAGCAAGAAGCCGGTGACGTCGGCTCCGCACAGGCCGTCGACCCCGGTGTCGCCGCCGCCAGCCAGTGTGCGCTCCGATAAGAACTGTCGGGCCCTTCCCTCATAGTTCAGGACCGTCGAGGGTACGAGCCCGCGGTCGTCGAGCAGATGGCGCCGATAGCGCGTCAGCAGATCCTCCAACGGTGTCGAGGTAGCAGCTTCCGGCGGCGGGACAACGCCCCGGCTCCTCAGATAACCGAACAGCGGGACGAGTGTCCGCGTCGTCGGCACCCGCCGTTGCCCGCCAGCCCGCCGAGCATCGAAGAACCCCTCGACCGTGTCCTCGGTGAGGTCTGCGACAACGATGCCGACCTCAGACATCCACCGACTCAGCTGGCCCATCAGTACAACATGGATGACCACCGAGTTGTGCGTGAAGCCGAGCCCCGCCAACTCCGCCCCATATCCGTCTGCAAAACGGGCCAGCGGACTATCACCTTGCGACCACGCGACGTTGCTCACCGTTCCTCCCTCCCCAGGGCACCACGCCCCAGTAGAAGGACCGATTCAACTCGGCGGGATTATCCCGACCTCCTCGGCGCCACCGGCCACAAGAGGCCCACCTGCACAAGGCCCTTCGCCCGGGGCCAGCGCCCGTATCGGGATAATCGCG
>DNAU01000019.1:16404-19259 GCA_003491925.1 Chloroflexota bacterium | reverse complement strand
GGCCGGATGCTCCTCGGCACCGACATCGCCGCCGTGCTCGCCATCCTCGAGGGGCTGAGGGTCGACGTGGTCGGCCTCAACTGCTCGACCGGCCCCGAGCAGATGCGCGAGCCGATCCGCCATCTCAGCGAGCACACCCGGCTGCCCATCTCCTGCATCCCCAACGCCGGGCTGCCGATCAACGTCGGCGGCCGCGCCCACTACCCGATGCAGCCGGTGCCGATGGCCGACCAGCTCGAGGAGTTCGTCCGCGACCTGGGGATCAACGTGGTCGGCGGCTGTTGCGGGACCACCCCGGCTCACATCGCGACCTTGGCCGACCGCGTCGGCGGTGCCACACCCGCGCCGCGGCAGGCGGACGAGCAGCCACGGCTGGCCTCGAGCATCCGGGCGATCGAGCTGCACCAGGAGCCCCGGCCGCTCCTGATCGGGGAACGGGTCAACGCCCAGGGGTCGCGGCGGATCAAGGAGCTGCTCCTCGCCGACGACTACGACGGGATCGTCCGGGTGGCGCTGGGCCAGGTCGAGGGCGGGGCCCACGCCCTCGACGTCTGCGTCGCCGTCACCGAACGGAACGACGAGGCCGACCAGATGGCGGCCGCGGTCAAGGCGCTCCAGCAGTCGGTCGAGGCGCCACTCGTCTTCGACTCCACCGACCCGCTGGTGCTCCAGCGTGCCCTGGAGGCCTACCCGGGGCGCGGCATCGTCAACTCCGTCAACCTGGAGAACGGGCGGGCGCGCTGCGACGCGGTGCTGCCGCTGGTCCGCGACCACGGTCAGTGTGTGATCGCTCTGACCATCGACGAGCAGGGGATGGCCAGGAGTCGCGACCGCAAGCTGGAGGTCGCCCGCCGGATCCGGGACATCGCCTGCGGCGAGTACGGGCTGGCGCCCCACCAGCTCCTCTTCGACGACCTCACCTTCACGCTGGCGACGGGCGACGCCGAGTGGGTGGACTCCGCGGTGGA
The DNA here is from genome assembly GCA_003491925.1 of Chloroflexota bacterium. Taxonomy (GTDB): domain Bacteria; phylum Chloroflexota; class Dormibacteria; order Aeolococcales; family Aeolococcaceae; genus Changshengia. The sequence goes on along the minus strand of DNAU01000019.1, from coordinate 18,291 downwards.
GACGATCGAGGGGATCCGCCTGATCAAGCGGGAGCTGCCCGGGGTGCTCACCTCGCTGGGGGTGAGCAACGTCTCATTCGGTCTGACCCCACCGGCCCGGGCGGTGCTCAACAGCGTCTTCCTCTATCACGCGGTCGAGGCCGGCCTGGACGCGGCGATCGTCAACCCCGCCCACACCGTGCCGTACGCGGAGGTCAGCTCAGAGCGGCGCGAGCTGGCCGAAGACCTCATCTTCAACCGTCGGGGCGACGCGCTCGCCCGCTACATCGACCACTTCTCGGGGGTCACCGAGCGGGTGGGCGCGGAGAAGGTGGACCCCTTCGCCGGGCTGGCGGCGCCCGAGCGCATCCACGCCCAGATCCTCCACCGCCGCAAGGAGGGCATCGAGGCGCTCATCGACGAGGCGCTGCGCGACCGCGACCCGGTCACCCTGCTCAACGAGATCCTGCTCCCGGCGATGAAGGACGTCGGCGACCGCTTTGGGGCCGGCGAGCTGATCCTCCCCTTCGTCCTCCAGAGCGCGGAGGTGATGAAGCGCGCGGTCGCCCACCTCGAGCAGTACCTGGACCGCACCGAGGGCTACACCAAGGGCCAGGTGGTGCTGGCCACGGTGTTCGGCGACGTCCACGACATCGGCAAGAACCTGGTCAAGACCATCCTCAGCAACAACGGCTACACCGTCCACGACCTGGGCAAGCAGGTCCCGCTCACCACCATCGTCGAGAAGGCCGTCGAGGTGGACGCGGACGTGATCGGTCTCAGCGCCCTCCTGGTCAGCACCAGCAAGCAGATGCCGATGATGGTCGAGGAGCTGGATCGCCGCGGCCTCGACTACCCACTGATCATCGGTGGCGCCGCCATCAACCGGGGGTTCGGCCGCCGCATCCTCTACCTCGACCAGGGGCGCGTCTACGAGCCGGGCGTCTTCTACTGCAAGGACGCCTTCGAGGGCCTGGCGATCTGCGACCAGCTCATCGATGCGGAACGCCGGGCACCGCTCGTGGAGCGAGCCCGCGCCGAGGCGGCGACCTTCCGTGAACAGGAGCGGGCGAAAGCCGCCGCCAAGGCGGAGCTGCCCAGGGTCGAGGTCCGGGCACGCAGCGACACCCGCACCGATGCGGCCATTCCCACGCCGCCCTTCTGGGGGCCGCAGGTGGTCACCGGCATCAGCGTCCAGTCCGCGTATCCCCACATCGACCGCAATTCCCTCTTCAAGATGAGCTGGCAGTTCCGCGGAATCCATGACCCGGAGCGGTGGGACGAGCTGGTGCGGACCGAGCTGGAGCCCCGCCTGGAGAGGTCGCTGCGCGAGGCGCAACGCGATGGCTGGCTCGAGCTGCAGGCCGTCTACGGATACTGGCCGGCGCTCGCGGAGGGTGACTCGGTCGTCGTCTTCGATCCCCAGGACCACGAGCGGGAGATCGAGCGCTTCACCTTCCCCCGCCAGGCGGAGCAGCACCGGCTCTGCCTCGCCGACTACGTCCGGCCCCGAGAGCTGGCCCGAGCGGGCGAGCGCGACGTCATCGCGCTCCAGGTGGTGACCACCGGGCCGCGGGCGAGCGAGATCTCCAACCGGCTCCAGGCCGAGGGCGACTACGACGACATGCTGCGCATCCACGGCTTCGCCACTCAGATGGCCGAGGCCACCGCCGAGTACATCCACGCCCACATCCGCCGCGAGCTGGGGCTCGGAGTGGAGCAGGGCCGCCGCTACTCGTGGGGCTACCCCGCCTGTCCGGACCTCGCCGACCACGAGGTCCTCTTCCGGATCGTGCCCGCGGAGCGGATCGGGGTCACGCTCACCGAGGGCTACCAGCTGGTGCCGGAGCAGTCGACCGCCGCGATCGTTCTCCACCACCCCCAGGCGCGCTACTTCGCCGTCTACGG
>DNAU01000019.1:248-16297 GCA_003491925.1 Chloroflexota bacterium | reverse complement strand
CGGTGGTGGCCGGCTGAGGCTACATCGGAGGGTCGGGCGGCCGTCAGCTCAGAGCACGCCCAGGATGCTATCCGCCGCGACGATGTCGGTCATCTGCCCGGTGAGCAGGTTGATCATCACGAGAGAGCTGGCACCCGTCCCGCCACGGGTCTCGAACATCGAGGTCCCGTCCACGATCTTGAACCAGGCGTAGGAACTCTCATTCTGCCCGGGTCCGGCGCCGCTGCTGAGCGTCTCCGGCATCGGTGTCCCCGCGCCCAGTTGAACTGCGAGCAGATTGGTGGTCCACGCACCGTCGGTCCAGACGTCGCTGCTGGTGCAGAAGGTGAGCAAGGACGATCCCCCCGCGAATCCGATCTGCCCCGCGAACGGCATGCCGGTGTCGATGGTCGTCGTCGATCCGCCGGGGGAGGTTACCTCGATCTCAGAGTCAGTGCCCCACCCGGTGAGACATGCCAGCGTTCCGTCAGAGGCCACGTCGGCGAAGCGGCCAGTGGTGCAGAGGGGGGGCGAAAGGGCTCCGGTCAGCGGGTTCATCCGGACCACACCCGGGAGCGAGTAGCCCTCGCCGATGAACGGGCCACCACCACCGACGCCGGTCGGGTCGGATCCCAGCAACACCCCGGCGGAATCCCAGCGCAGGAGCCGGTAGCCGGGACTGCCGCCATCCGTCGAGGTGCTCCGGGTGAGGGTGGCGAGCAGAATCGGCGCCGCTCCGCTGTTGAAGCCCACGTACATCCTGCTGGTTCCGTTCAGGTTGCTGTCGTACGAGGTGTCGGAGAACATCCAGCATTGCCCGTTCGGCGACGCGGCGAGGCTGAAGTCGTCGAAGTCATTGACCGCGGTGATCGACGCAACTTCCTGGAGTGGCCCGGTCGGACCCAGCAGAGCCACCTCACCCGTGGAGGCGGTGTAGAGGTAGATCCCGTCCGGGCCCTGCCCCACCGGGGTGGCCCCGGCGTAGGGCTGGATAGCTGCCTGGTTGAGGACGTCGCCACGGGTGTCGATGAGCTCGACGCTGGCAGTGGCGATCTGGACGGCGATGATTGGCCCGGTCGTTGAGGCTGCAGAGCTCGCCGAGGCCGCGCCGACGCAGGAGGCGAGCGTCCCCTCTGGCGCCGCGGTGGCAGTTGGGGTCGGGGTCGCCGTGGGGGTGGTCGCAGCCGACGGCGTCTGGCTGGACTGAACCTTGGCGGTCGGAGTTCCCTGGGCCACGCCACAGGAGACCAGAACGCGTGCCACCGCACCGAGACCACCGATCCACCCCAGTCGCATCGCGCGCCCCATTGCTGACCCTGACCAGGAACGTCTGCCCCCCCATCCAACGCGGCGCCGGACCTCGGGTTACGGGCGGCGAGGCGCTGTGCCGGCTCTGGGCGAAACCCCCTGTCCACTAGGTGAGAGAGGGGTCATCGCAATGGTGCCGGTGTGCGCTGATGCCATCATCGAGCGCGATGGACACGGGCCATCGGCACGACTCCACCGCCGGCGGCTTGAGTTCGGCCGAGCCGAGCCCGGCGCCGGCGCACCACATCTCGGCCGCCCGCGCCGGGGTCACCCTCCCCCAGCACCCACTCCCCGCACGGGTCGCCGACGAGCTGGCCCCGCCCCCCACCGGCTGGCGGCGCCTCCTCGCCGAACCGGCCCGGCCGCGGAGCATCGCCACCCGCGCCGACGCCCACTGGCTGGCGGTGGGGACGGTCTGCATCGGCGCCTTCATGGGCCAGCTCGACGCCAGCATCGTCACGGTCGCCTACCCCACCCTGCGCACCGCCTTCCATGCCGGGTTGGGGTCGGTGACCTGGGTGGGGCTCACCTACCTGGTGGTGCTGGTGGCGCTGGTCACCGCGGTGGGCCGCTTCGCCGACATGGTCGGGCACAAGCTCCTCTACACGTATGGGTTCGTGGTCTTCATCGGGGGCTCGGCCCTCTGCGGGCTGGCCCCGAACCTCGCGGCTCTCGACGGCTTCCGGGTGCTGCAGGCGATCGGGGCGGCGATGCTCCAGGCCAACAGCGTCGCGATCATCGCCCTGGCCATGCCGCCGGAGGAGCTGGGGCGCGGGATCGGGATCCAGGGGACGGCGCAGGCAGTGGGCCTGGCGCTGGGCCCCACCGTCGGAGGCTTCCTGATCGCCGCCGGGGGCTGGCGCCTCATCTTCCTGGTCAACGTCCCGGTGGGCGTGCTGGCCTGCGTCCTGGCCTGGTTCCTGATCCCCCGGAGCCGCCACCTTCAGCGGCAGACGAGCTTCGACTGGGCCGGCCTCGGTCTGTTCGTCCCCGCCGTCGCCGCCCTCCTCTACGCGATCACCTCGCTCGCCGACGGCCGGGGCAAGGTGTCAGCCGAGGTCGCCGGCCTGCTGGCGGGCTGCGCCGTCCTGGGAGTCGCCTTCCTGGTGCGCGAGCTGAGGACGCCCAACCCGATGCTGGACCTCTCTCTGTTCCGCCGGGTCCCGTTCTCGGCGGGCGCCGCGAGCGGTCTCCTCTCCTACCTGGTCATGTTCGGGGCTCTGTATGCCGTCGCCTTCTACCTGGTGAGCGGGCCCGAGCACCTCGGAGCGGGGGTCGCGGGCCTCGAGCTCAGCATCATGCCGCTGGCCTTCGGGGTGGTGGCGCCGTTCGCCGGCCGGGCCGCCGACCGGTGGGGGGCGCGGCTGCCGACGGTGGCCGGCATGCTCATCTCCGCGGCCAGCCTGGGCGCCCTCGGCCTCGTCCGCCCCTCCGGGGCCGCCCTGCTCGCCGGGCTGGCCGCCCTCGGCGTGGGACTGGGGCTGTTCACCCCCGCCAACAACGCGGCGATCATGGGGTCGGCGCCACGAGAGGAGGCGGGGGTGGCGAGCGGCGTCCTCAACATGACCAGGGGAATGGGGACCGCGATGGGGCAGGCCTTCGCCGCGCTGATCCTGAGCGTGGCGGCGGCGGGACTGGTGCATCCCACCGCCGTGATCGGTGGGTTCGGCGCCTGCGCGATCTTCCTGGCGGCGGCGTCAGTGGTCGCCGCCGGGCTCGCCGCGCTGCGCGGTGGGGAGGCCCTGGAGCCCGCGCTGTCCCGGAACGGTTGAGAGGACGACCCTTCGATCGCCGGCCGCCACCGAGGGTCGCCCGGCGAATGGTTGCGACGTGCCCCAGGTGAGATCCCCCACGACGTTGGTTACACCAAGTAGCCCCTGACGGGCAAGGTGAGAGTGCTACCCACCCACCTGCCGGAGGGGCTCCCGGATGCATTCTCACCCGAACGCTCACCTGACGCCGCGGGGACGAACCCAGGTCTTCCAGGCCGTGGAGGCGGGGATGACCGTGGCCGCCGCCTGCCTGGCCTTCCGGGTGTCCCGACGCTGGTACTACCGCTGGCGGCCGGAGATGGCAGGCCCAGGGTCCAGCGGGGCTCTGGGATCGCAGCTGCCGCCCGCGGAGCTCGCCCCAGCGGCTGAGCCCGGCGGCGGAGGCGCGCACCGTCGCCCTGCGCGAGGCCTCGGGCTGGGGCGCCGACCGGATCGCTCCCCTGCTCGGGCTGCCACGCTCGACGGTCCAGCCGGTGCTCCAGCGGCGCGGTCTCCGCCGGACCGCCCTATTGCGCCAGCATCGCCTGAATGCGGGCGCTGAGCTCCTTGATCTTGAAGGGCTTGGCGAGGGTCTGGACGTTGCCGAAGGCCTCGAGCTGGGGCGCCGTGGTGGAGTTGACCAGGGCGCTGACTACCAGCACCTTGGGTTCCTGGCCGCGCTCGGCCCGGATCCTCTCCAGCACCTGGGTCCCAGTCAGCTCCCCGGGGAGCATGAGGTCGAGGAGGATGAGGTCGGGGTTGAACTCGGCGACGGCGGTCAGCCCCTCGTCGCCCGTCTTGGCCACCCGCACCTCGTGGCCCTCCATGGTGCAGAGCAGGGACTCGATGTCGGCGAGGGCGTAGTAGTCCTCGATGATGAGCACCTTCCGGATCGGCGCGGACGGGGTTTCTCGCGGGGCCACGGCCGATCGAGCATAGCGCCTGGGGCGCGCCCCGACGGGGTCAGCCCGCCCTCCAGACCAGGGCCGCAACGGCAGGTGGGCCCGCTCGAGCGGGCGGGCGGCGGGGGCAAGACGGCGACACCAGGGCCAGCTCGGCCAGGCCGAACCCGAGGCGGCGATCGGACGTCTCGGCGCCACCGAGGCACCAGAGCGCCACCGCCAGGCAGGCGACCATCGAGGGCACCTCGAACGCCACCCGGCTGTCGCGGGCGAGCCAGGGCGTGAGCGTCCCCCAAACGCGGTGGGCCGCCAACTCATCCTGGGTATTGGCCAGTTTTCCTAGCGAAGCTATGGTGATTAGGTCAGCCATCTCTGAGAGGGGAGTCCCATGAGAGCCTTCCGTATTGACGGGCGCCCTGCCGCGCCCCGGGTGTTCGCGCTGCCTCGTCACGTCGCCGGACCGCTGGCGGTGCTGGCGATCACGGTGGTCGCAGCCGGTTGCGGTTCCACCAGCGCGAGCACTCCGAAGACGGCCGCGGGAAGCGCGACCCCGTCGTCCGCGAACCTGCTGGGGGCCGCCTACGACACGTCCACGCCGGCGCAGGTGACCCTGAACGGGGCGGGTGCCAACTCCATCGAGCCGTTCTTCGAGACCGTCTTCTACCAGTACAACCAGAAGAACCCCAACACGACCGTCAACTACTCGCCGGCGGGGTCCAGCGTGGGTGTCACCGACATCCAGCAGGGGACGGTGGCCTTCGGGGACTCGGAGATCCCGATGACGGCGTCGCAGCTCGCCGCGGCGACCGGGGGCACGGTGCTCCAGATCCCGGTGGACCTCGGCGGGGTCGCCATCAGCTACAACGTCCCCGGGGTGACCAAGTCGATCGACCTCGACGGGCCCACCCTGGCCGGCATCTTCGACGGGAGCATCACCAACTGGGACGACCCGGCCATCGCCGCGCTCAACCCCGGCGTCACCCTGCCCAACCTGGCGATCAAGGCCGTTCATCGGGCCGACTCCTCGGGTCCAGGGTATGACCTCGACCAGTACCTGATCGACACCGCACCAGCCTGGGTGACCGCGATCGGCACCTCGACTCCCTCCCGGACGTGGCCGGAGGCCAGCGTCGGGATTGGCGAGCAGCTCAACACCGGCGTCGCCACCTACATCAGCCAGACCAGCGGATCGATCGGCTTCGTGGAGTACGGCTACGCACTTCAGAATGGCTTCGTCAACGCCGCCGTCAAGAACTCGGCCGGATCGTTCGTGGCCCCCACCGAGGCGTCGATCGCCGCCGCGGGTGCCAAGGCCACCAGCCTCAGCCCCACCGACTTCAACGTGGTCAACGAGGCGGGAAGCGGCACCTACCCGATCGCCAACTTCAGCTGGACGCTCGTCTACCAGAAGCAGACCGACACCAACACGGGCATCGCCCTGGGCAAGCTCTTCGACTGGGTGATCACGTCCGGCCAGGAGGATGCCGCCTCGCTGGGCTACGCCCCGCTTCCGAGCAACGTGGTCACCCTGGCGCACAACACCATCCTCGAGCTCGAGAGCTCGACGGGCACGCCGCTCTTCTCGAACGGGGCGTGATGAGCTCTCCACTGCGAGGAAGAAGTTGATCTGGGAAACGACCCCGATGAGCCCCGACGCCGTGTCGGGGCTCGCGGGGGCGTGGCCCGCCGGCAGAGTGCGGAGGGCGCTGCTCCGGAAGCGGTCGCGCTTCGGGGACGGCGCCTATTCCGCGCTCCGCTGGGCCGGCGCTGGGCTGTTCGGCGCCGTCGTCCTCGGGCTGCTGGTGGGCATCGGCAGCGACTCCTCGGCGGCGTTTGCGCACAGCGGCGTCGGCTTCATCTGGTCGGGGACGTGGAACCCCGCTGCCGGGCAGTACGGCGCCGGCATCCTGGTGCTGGACACGCTGCTGACCACGGCGGTGGCGATGGTGCTGATGGTGCCGATCGGGTTGGGCACCGCCGTCTTCTTGTCGGAGCTGGCACCCCGCTGGCTGGCAGGCCCCCTGTCGACCCTCATCGGCCTGCTCGCCGCCATCCCCAGCATCGTGGTGGGGCTGTGGGGACTGCTGGTGCTGACCCCCATCTTCGCCAATCAGGTGGAGCCGTTCCTCGCCTCGGTGCCCGCGCTGGGGTGGCTGTTCCGTGGCGAGGCGTACGGCCCGAGCATCCTGCTCGCCTCGGTGGTGCTCGCCGTGATGACCCTTCCGACGATGGTCTCGCTGAGCCGCTCCGCATTCGGCGGGGTGCCCCTCGCCGACCGTGAGGCGGCGCTCGCGCTGGGCGCCACCCGCTGGCAGGTGGTTCGCCGGGCGGTCTTTCCCGCGGCCCGTGCCGGGGTCAGCGCCGCGGTCACCCTGGCGGTGGGCCGCGCCCTCGGCGAGAGCATCGCCGTGGCCATGGTGATCGGCAACCGACCCGCCATCCCGGAGTCCCTCACCACACCCGGGGCAACCCTCGGCTCGGCGATCGTCAACCAGTTCGCCGAGGCGTCTCCGGGAATCGGGACCAGCTCGGTGATCGCGCTCGGCGCGGTCCTGCTCATCCTCACCGTCCTGGTCAACGCCGGAGGTCAGGCCCTGCTGCGCAGCGGCTCCGGATCTCAGGCCCACACCGCGGGTGCTCTGCGGTGAGCGCCATCCTCGCTCCGAGCCGCCGGGAGCTCGTCCGCACCGCCGCCCGCCGGTCGCTGCGACGGCGCCACGTCATGGGTCGCGTCTTCCAGGGCCTGTGCGTGGTCGCCATGGTGGCGGCGGTGGCGCCCCTGGTCGCGCTCGTGTACTACACGGTCACCCGCGGGGTGAGCACCCTCTCCTGGGCCTTCCTGACCCACGCCCCGACCCCTCCCTTCATCCCCGGAGGCGGGATCTCGACGGCGATCACGGGCACCGCGGAGATCGTCGGCCTCGCCATCGTCCTCGCCATCCCCACCTCGCTGCTCGCCGCCCTCTTCCTCTTCGAACGCAGCGGGAAGCTCGCCGCCGCACTGCGTTTCAGCGCCGACGTGCTCACCGGGGTGCCCTCAATCATCATCGGGATCTTCGCCTACGCGGTGCTGGTCCTTCCCCTGCACCAGTTCTCGACCCTGGCGGCGGCCTTCGCGCTCGCGGTGCTGATGCTGCCGATCATGATCCGGGCGGACGAGGAGGCGATGCGCACCATCGCGCTCGACCTCTGGGAGGCGGGGATAGCCCTCGGGGCGCGGCGCGGGCGGGTGGCCCGGTCGGTCGTCCTGCGCGGCGCCCTTCCCGACCTGGTGACCGGGAACCTGCTCGCCATCGCCAGGGCCGCGGGCGAGACCGCGCCCCTGCTGTTCACCCTGGCCACGCCGCTCGCGGCGATGACGCTGCTCATCTACACGGACGGGACGCAGGCGTTCCCCAGCGCTCAGAGGACGGCGTGGGCAACCGCGCTGGTGCTGCTCAGCTTTGTCCTGCTGCTGAGCGTCGCGGCACGGCTGGTGGCCTGGCGCATCTCGAGGAGGGCACACTGACATGACCGGAGAGCAATCCGCCCTGCCCACGGCGCTGGCGGCCGTGGCCGCTGGGCCCAATCGAGCGGCCGCGACCCCGGTGGCGACGGCGCCAAGGCTCGACGACGCGCCGTCCCCGGCCGCTGGCGGGGCGCGACCGCGCGATGGTCTGACCTCGGCTCAGACGCCGGGCCTGTCCCTCGACAGCGTGCGGGTATCCTTCGGCGATCACGTTGCTGTGCGCAACGTCACGCTGGCCATCCCGAGCGGCGAGGTCACCGCGCTGATCGGCCCCTCGGGATGCGGGAAGACCACCCTGCTCCGGGCGCTGAACCGGCTCCACGACCACACCGGCGGCCGGGTCGAGGGGTCGATCAGGCTCGGCGACCTCGACCTCTACGCCCCCGGGACCCGGCCGGAGCTGGTGCGCACCCGGATCGGCATGGTGTTCCAGCGACCCAACCCGTTCCCGGCGATGAGCATCTTCGAGAATGTCGTCTCCGGGCTGCGCTTCAACGGCGTCCATGGCCGGGCTCTGCTGCGCGACGCCGCGGAATCGGCCCTGCACCACGCCGCGCTCTGGGATGTCGTCAAGGACCGGCTGCACCAGCCGGCGGTCCGGCTCTCAGGCGGGCAGCAGCAGCGCCTCTGCATCGCCCGGGCGCTGGCGGTGGAGCCGGAGATCCTGCTCATGGACGAGCCGTGCTCCGCGCTGGACCCGATCGCAACCGCGAAGATCGAGGATCTGATCACCCACCTGGCGTCGGAGGTCACCATCGTCCTGGTCACCCACAACATGTTCCAGGCCCACCGGGTGGCCGGCCGCACCGCCGTCTTCCTGCTGGGTGAGGACCGGGTCGGAGAGCTGGTCGAGGTCGGGCCGACCGCCGAGATCTTCGCCAGCCCCAGGGACGATCGGACCCGCGCCTACGTGACCGGCGAGGTCGGCTGACCTCCCCCCTCGGGCACAACGGACCTGTGTGGCCCTCGCCGCGCCACAATCCGGTGATGCACATCCCGGCCAAGGTCGACTACGGCATGCGCGCGCTGCTCACCCTGGCCACCTGTGACGAGCCGACCACCGGGCAGGCGCTGGCCGAGGCCCAGGGCCTCCCGACCAAGTTCCTGGGGGCGATCCTGACCGAGCTGCACCGCGGCGGCTTGGTGAGCAGCCACCGGGGCACTCAGGGCGGGTACTACCTCGCCCGGCCGGCGGCGGAGATCACGGTGGCGGACGTCATCCGGGTCCTCGAGGGCCCGCTCGCCGAGGTCCGCGGACTCCGCCCCGAGATGACCGTCTACAAGGGCGCCGCGGAGCACCTCCAATCGGTCTGGGTGGCGGTGCGCGGGAGCCTGCGACGCGTGCTCGAGCAGGTGACCCTGGAGGACGTGGTCCAGGGGCGGCTCCCCGATTCGGTCAGCGCGCTGACCCAGGACCCGGACGCCTGGAACCCCCGCCTCCGCTGACCTGACCCGGCAGCGGGTCCGGTGACTTCCGGCGGCCGCGGCGGCGCGAGAGGTCCGGGGATCAGGAGGTGAAGGCGAAGCGGCCGATGCCGAGGGCGGGCACGAGCATGGCGCGCTCGCCCTCGTCCAATTCGATCGATCGTTCTCGCCCGACGCCGCGAACGTCGGCCAGCGCATCGACGATGCTCTGGGTGAAGCGCAGGTCGCGCACCGGGCGTCCCAGCCGCCCGTTCTCGATCAGGAAGGTCCCGTCACGGGTCATCCCGGTGATCACGGTCCGGAGCGGATGGACGTCGCGCACGTACCAGAGCCGGGTGACGTAGAGACCGCCGTCGCACCCCGCGATCAGCTCGTCGAGGCTGCTCTCCCCGGATGAGACCACCAGGTGCCGGGCCCAGGGACCGAAGGTGTTGGGCATGGGGAGGGCATGGCCGGTCGAGGGCACGTCCCCGCGCAGGGCGGTCGCGCTGTCGTGGACGAAGCTCCGGCAGACACCCTCCTCGATGCAGGTCACCCCCCGGGTGGACACGCCCTCGTCGTCGAAGGGGAAGGGCATCCCGCCGGGATGGCTGGCGTCGTCGGCGATGCTGACCAGCGGGCTCATCAGCCTCTCACCGGGGCGCATGAAGCTCCGGTGCTCCTGGTGGGCGAGCGCGCTGAAGCCGAGGTCGGAGAGGTGCCCGACCAGGTCGGCGACCGCATAGGGCGAGAGCACCACCGGGTAGACGCCGGGGCCGACCGCGATGGCCCCCTGGTTGCGGCCGCAGGTCTCGACCGCTTCCTCGGCCACGGCCTCGGCGTCGATGCGGGCCGCATCGTGGTGGTGTTGGTCGGCGTACCCCCAGCCGTTCTCCCCGCGAGTCACGCAGACCAGGCTGGCGGCGGTGCTCTCCGCGTGGCGGCGAACTCCCAGGCTGTTGGCGACGGCGGTGTGGGTGAGCGACGTCTGGATTGCCCCGAAGGCTTCGAGGCCCGCCACGGCGCTCTTCGCGGCGACGGTCGCCACCTGGTCCGCCCGCCATTCCGGGGTGCAGGCGGCGGTCGCCGCGCTGTGCGCGACCGGGCCGTCGGGTCCAGCGTCGGGGCGGGGCAGCGGGGTCACGTCCCCGGGCGGGGAGAGCCGGCGGGCCGCCTCGGCGGCGGCGACCAGCCGTCCCGGCAGGTCGTCGACCTCGCCGCGAACCTCGGCCACCCCCACCTGCTCGTCACCCATGAGCCGGAGCCGGAGCCGGCGCGACCGCTCGGCCACGTTCTGATGGATCTGGTTGCGGGCGAATCGGGTCAGCCCCTCCTCGTGCTCGACGACCACCACCTCAGCACGGTCGCGGCCGACCCGCTCGAGGATGCTGTCGGCGAGCGCGAGGAGATCGTCCGGCGCTCTGAGGCTCATCACGACGCCGCGGTCACGGCCACGCCTCGGAAGCGGCAGGGAGCGGCTCCGTGGCCGACGTGCATGACCTGGCTCGGCTGTCCCTTCCCGCAGTTGACCACGCCCCACACCCGCCACTCGGAGGGCCCGGCGACCGCGTCGCACGACCTCCAGAAGTCCGGCGTGCGCCCCGCGTAGAGGGCGTTCTTGACCAGGCGAACCCTCCTCCCATCCCGGATCTCCCAGCCGTTCTGGGTCCCGAACTGGAAGTTGAGACGCCGGTCATCGATGCTCCAGGAGCGGTTGGTCTCCAGGTAGACGCCGTGCTCCGTGGTGGCGATCATCTCCTCCAGGCTCGACTGGCCCGGCTCCAGGTTGACGTTGGTCATCCGGATCAGGGGGATGCGGTTCCAGGACTCGGCTCGCATCGCCCCGCTGCTCAGCCAGCCGTAGTCGGCTGCGGTCTCCCGCGAGGACATGTAACCCCGGAAGAGGCCGCGGTCCACCAGGACCGTGCGCTGGGCCGCCACCCCCTCGTCGTCCCAGCCGTAGGTGCCGAGCCCTCCAGGGGTGGTGGCGTCGGCGGCGATCGTCACCTGCTCGCTGCCGTAGCGGAAGCGGCCGACGAGGTCGGGGGTGAGGAAGGAGGTCCCCGCGTAGGCGGCCTCGTCGCCGCGCACGCGGTCGAGCTCGGTGGGGTGGCCGCAGGACTCGTGGACCTGGAGGGCCGCCTGGGTGCCGTCCAGGATGAGGGTCAGCCGGCCGGTCGGACAGGGGGGCGCGCTCAGCAGGGCGACCGACTCGGCGGCGATCCGCGGCGCGTTGCCGGCGAAGTCCAGCCCCTCGATCGCCTCGTAGCCCGCGCAGACCTGGTGGCGCCCGAAGCTGTTGGGGAAGCTGCGGGTCTGGACGTCGTCGGCGCTGGTGGCGGTGGCATCCATGCCTCCCCCCGATTGGACCAGCACCTGCTCGATCACCGACCCCTCGCTGCTCGCGAACAAACGGTGCTCGCGCACGAACTCGAGCGATGCCTCGTGGGTGGTGACCCCCTCCACCGAGGCCATCGCCTCGTCGGCCCGGATCAGCAGGTCCATCTTCTCCTCGAGGCTGACCTCGAATGGGTCGCGCTCGAACGGGGTCCGGTACTCCCCCACCGCCACCGGGCAGGGGGCGAGCCGGACCGCCTGGCGGCGCAGCCGCGAGGACGCCCGCGCGATCCGGCAGGCGGTCCGGGCGGCCTCGCCCAGGCTGTCCGAGTCGAGGCGGTCGACGCCGGCGAACCCCCAGCCTCCGTCGACGATGACCCGGATGCCCACCCCCTCGTCCTCGAACGAGGAGACCGCGGCGAAGCTGCCGTCCTTGACGGCCAGCGCCTGGATACCCCGCTGGACGACCCGGCAGTCCGCATAGCTGGCCCCGCTGGAGACGGCGACGTCGAGGGCCAGCTCGGCGATGTCCTTCATCGCCGGCCAGTCGCGGCGGCGGCAGCGGAGCTTCTCACGCAACCGAGACTCTAGTGCAGCGACCCGGAGGTGGCTTTCTGATTCGCCGGCCAGGCCGCCGGAGCCAGGGAAGGGGGGCGTCGTCCGAAATCCCCTCACTGTCCTGATTGGCGCGTTCTCCGCGCCAGAGGGGCGGCCGTATACTCGGGTCTCATCTCGGAGCTGACCATCGACTCGGACCGATGAGGTGGGAATGAGGCGTCCCCGGCTGGCGCTGTCCCTGTTCAATCCCCGGCGGCGACTGCGCGATCGGCTCCTCGCTACCATGCTGGTGGTCGCCCTGGTGCCCGCCGCCGCCTTCTTCGTGCTGACCGCGGTGAGCCTGCACGGCATCACCCAGACCACGGTCAACGGCGCGGACACCGAACTCGTCCATAAGCAGGAATCGGTGTTCCAGCAAGGGCTCGACGCCACCGCCACCACCGCGATCGAGGACAAGCTCCAGGCGCTGAGTCAGAGCGTGGCGGGGCTGGCCGGCCAGCTGAGCGCCCAGTCCGGCTCCACCAGCCCGTCGCCCTCCCCCTCGGCCACCACGTCACCCTCCACCTCCGCCACCCCCTCGCCGCCGGCCTCGGCGGCCACCGGCACGGCCTCCGCACCGGCGGGCGCTGCTCAGGCACAGTCGCTCGGTGACGGTGTCGACGCGATCACCTTCCCGGACTCCTCGACCGCCGCCGAGCTGCTGGTCGGAGTTCCGGCGGGGAGCACGGAGCCGGTGCTCACTCGGGCGGCGCGGCTAGCAGACCTCAGCAAGTTCGCGACCGTCTCCATGGTCAAGGCCGCCGCGAAGGAGGGGACCTTCGTCGACGCGGTATGGGTGATGGACCCAACGGACCAGGCCGCGTGGGTGAGCCCGGGCGGGGTGTCGCTGCCCCAGCAGGGGACTGGCCTGGGGGCGAATCCGCAGGGCATCCCCCTGCGCCTTCTCGACCTGCTTCCACAATCTCAGACCCCGGCGGCCTGGACGGTCCCCTACCAGAGCCCGCTGCACGGCGGCAACTGGGAGGTGACCGTCTACGCGCTCGACGGACACGGGCTGGTGGTGGGTGCCGACGTGCCGCTCGCGCAGTTCGGCGGCGTGATCTCCCAGGCGCCGGCCCAGGCCGGCTCTTACCCGCTGCTCCTGGACAACGGCAGCGACCAGGTGATCGCCGCCGGCACGAGCGTCGTGGCCAGGGACTTCACCGGGCCGCTGGTCACGGGCAAGGCGCTCCCCGCGCCGGCGGGCAAGCAGGGCAAGACGGTGCTCGCCGACCTGGAGGATGCCGAGGGAAGCGCGACCTCCGCGTCCCCCATCGAGGCGGACGTCCGGGGGGCCGACCGGCTCTACTTCGTCGCCGCCCTCACCGACCCCGGGTGGACCCTCGTGGACTCGGTGCCCGCGGCGAACTTCCAGCCCAGCGTCTCGGCGCTCCAGGAGGGGATCAACCATGCGCTGACCGGCATCTTCCTGGGTGCCATCTGGATCGTCGCCATCCTGCTGCTCGTCTCCTTCCTCCTCGCCACCCTGCTGTCACGCTTCGTGGTGGCACCGGTCAGGGCGTTGACGGCGTCGGCGGAGCGGCTGGCCGAGGGGCACACCGACGAGGCGGTGCCTCCGCAGGGGAGGGACGAGGTGGGCGACCTCGCCGACTCCCTGGAGAGGATGCGCACGGAGATCAACGCCTCCCGGGAGGTGATCCTCGCGGCCAGCCGCGAGCTGGAGCAGAAGGTGACTACCCGCACCGCCGAGCTGAGCGTCCGCAACGAGGAGCTGCTGGCCCTCAACGAGCTGGCCGGATCGCTGACCCGGTCGCTCGACCCGGAGGCCATCCTCGGCGGCGCGCTGGAGGCGGTGCGGTCCGTCCTGCCGACGACGGGGGGACACGGCTACCGGCTCAATCGCGAGGGTCTCCTGGTGGCCAGCCGGGCCGAGCCCGCGGCGGGGAGCCCCGCCCTCGAGGAGGTCGCCGCCGCCGCGATCGCCGCCAACCAGCTGGTGACCCGCCCGGACGGGGAGGGCGTCCTGATCGGGCTGCCGATGGGCACCGGGGCCGGTCCGCTGGGCGCGCTCGGGCTCCGCGCCACGGTCGCGCCGGGGGCGGAGATGACCGCGCTGCTGATGGCCATCGGCAACCAGGTCGGGCTGGCCCTCAGCACCGCCCGGCTATCGGACGAGGGCCGGGAGATGGCGGTCCTGGAAGAGCGGACGCGACTCGCCCGCGAGATCCATGACACCCTGGCCCAGCAGCTCACCGGCATCGTGATCCAGCTCGAGGCCGCCCAGGCGCTGGTGAGCCGCGATCCCGAGCGGTCGATCCCGGCGCTCGCCTCGGCTCAGGAGCTGGCGCGCTCGGCCCTCGCGGAGGCGCGGCGTTCGGTCTGGGACCTCCGCCCGGCGCCGCTCGCCTCGACCGGGCTGATCTCCGCCGCCGAGAAGGAGGTGGAGCGGTTCCGGCACCGGACCGGGATCGGGGCCAGGCTCCGGGCCGAGCACATGGCGCCTCCACCGGCGCTGCGGCCGCAGTCCGAGGTCACCCTGCTCCGGATCACCCAGCAGGCGCTCGCCAACATCGCCGCGCACAGCGGGGCGTCGCGGGTGACCGTTCGGCTGCGCAACCTGGGCGACCACGTCGAGCTCACGGTGAAGGACAACGGTCACGGCTTCGACACCTCCGCGCTGCCACCTGGCTCCTTCGGCATCGTCGGGATGGCGGAGCGGGCGCGGATCGCGGGGGGGACCTTCCAGGTCGAGAGCGCTCCCGGGCGGGGCACCACCATCACCGTCGACCTGCCCGTCTCCACCGATGCCGGGGTGACGGCCACCCCGCCCATGGCGGCGGTGCCGGTGTGATCCGCGTGCTCGTCGCCGACGACCATCCCGTGGTGCTCCACGGCCTCTGCACGATGCTGGAGGTGGAGGACGACATCCGGGTGGTGGCACGGGCCACCGACGGGTTGGAGGCCGTCGCGCGCGCCCGGGAGACGCATCCCGACATCATCCTGATGGACGTGCAGATGCCCAATGTCGACGGCATCGAGGCGATCCGGCGGATCCGCGCCGACGACCCCGAGGCCAAGGTGATCGTGCTCACCACCTACCGCAACGAGGACTACATCTTCCCGTCGCTGCAGGCGGGCGCCCGGGGCTATCTGCTCAAGGACGCGAGCCTGGAGGAGCTGGCCAGCGCGATCCGCGCGGTCGCCGCCGGCGAGTCGCTGCTCGACCCGACCCTGATGTCGAATCACCGCCCTGAGTACAGTCTCACCAGCCGCGAGCTGGACGTGCTGAGGCTGATGGCCGAGCACTGCAACAACGCCCAGATCGGCAAGCGCCTCTTCGTGAGCGAGAACACGGTGAAGACCCACGTGAGCAACATCTTCGCCAAGCTGGGCTGCAGCGATCGTGCCGCCGCGGTTCTGATCGCCTGGAAGGCTCACCTGATCTGATCCGATCCAGGTCCGAGCGCCACCGGCGCGACGGGATCACGCGGCGCAGCGGAGCAGGTGGACCGCCGACCCGATCGCCGCGACGGACGCCGACGGGGTGCTCCCCGATTCCACGGCCTCGGCGATCAGGACGGCCATCGCCTCCGACCCGATCGGCCCCGGGTGGACGCCGTCGCCGGGCCGGCTCCCCCAGGTGAAGTACTCCGGTTGTCCGGCGCTGGCAGCCTCCCAGTTCACCACGATGGTGTTGGGAACCTGGGCGGCGACCTGGTCGAGCTCCTGGTTGATGATCGGCGGCCAGTCGGGATGCGCCGGGTCGTTGCCGGCGTTGACCAGCACCAGCCGCTCTAGCTGCAGTGGGCGCAGCAGGGCCGCCACCTGGCCGGGACTCCAGCCCGGGCCGTTGGTGCCGAGCTCGATGACGAGGCGCGGGGAGAGCTCGCCCGCCGCGCTGAGCTGGGCGATCACCGCGGGCAGGGCCGCCATCTGCCGTGAGACCTGGCCGCTGATGTAGGCGTTGGGGAGCAGCTGGTGGAGGTCGGGGGCGACGTCGATCATGATCGAGTCGCCGATGACGGTCGCCTGCAGCTGGCTCGGCGCCGGAGGCGAGGTCGGCGCCGGAGGCGAGGTCGGCGACCCGGCGGTCGGTGACGGCGAGGCCGGCGGGGGAGCGCAGGGCGGGACCGTCGGGGCCGGCCTCCGGGGCGTCTCCACCCGGCTGGAGCTGGGCACCACCACCAGGCTGGCGGGCATCGAGACGACGCTCGACACGGGCGCCGCCGAGATCACGCCGGAGAGGCCGACCCCCGAGACCCCGAGCACCAGCCCGGCTCCGGCGAGCCCGGCCCAGAGTCC
>DNAU01000019.1:0-189 GCA_003491925.1 Chloroflexota bacterium | reverse complement strand
GGGGATCCCGCGGAACGACCACCGGGGGGCGACCAGCGCGGCGAAGACCCCGCGGAAGCCGCGCCTCCGGATGGGCTCCTCGACGAAGTGCCAGGAGAGCGCGGCGACGGCGACGGTCGCCCCCACCTGGAGCAGCGCCAGGAGTGGCCCGGGTGTGCTGTCGACGGGGGTGGTCAGCACGATGATCGG
>DNAU01000153.1:7704-8861 GCA_003491925.1 Chloroflexota bacterium | reverse complement strand
ATCTCCACCGGCACCTGGTAGGTGGCGCCGCCGACCCGCTTCGGCTTGACCTCGATCACCGGGGTGACGTTGCGCATGGCCTGGTCGAAGACGTCGAGCGGCTCGCGCCGGCTGGAGCGCCGCACCTTCTCGAACGCGTCATAGACGATTCGCTGGGCGGTCGACTTCTTGCCGGCCAGCATGACGCAGTTGATGAACTTGGCAAGCGCGGGGCTCGCGTAGATCGGGTCGGGGAGGATGTTGCGTCGCTGGACGCGGGCTCGACGGGGCATCTCGAATGGATCTCTACTTGGCCGCTTTCTCGCGCTTGGCGCCGTACTTGCTCCGGCCCTGCTTCCGGTTCTTGGTCCCGGCCGTATCCAGGGTGCCCCGGATGATGTGGTAGCGCACCCCGGGGAGGTCCTTGACCCGGCCGCCGCGGATCAGCACCACCGAGTGCTCCTGGAGGTTGTGGCCGATCCCGGGGATGTAGGCGGTCACCTCTGCCTTGCTGGTCAGACGCACCCGGGCCACCTTGCGGAGCGCCGAGTTCGGCTTCTTGGGGGTGGTGGTGTACACGCGCACGCAGACGCCGCGGCGCTGGGGCGAACCCCGGAGCGCGGGAGCCTTGGTCTTCCGGACGATCCGGACCCGGCCTTTGCGGACGAGCTGCTGGGTGGTGGGCACAGAACTCCGTTTGGGACTGAACAGCACCCCTTGCGGGGCGCGCGTGGACGCAATTTCGCCGCGATGGGCGCGAGGGAGCATCCTACCAGCGCCAGGGTTCGCGCGTCAATTCAGAGCCTGGCGGCGGACCACCGACCGGACGCTGGTCGACGAGGTCGGATCCACCCCCGGCCGGCCGCGGCCGGCTGAGGCTCGATCGAACGCTCAGCGGCCAGCCCCACCGGCCGGAGACCCGGCGTCCGCCGCGGCCACCGCCTCCCTGACCGCCGGGACCACCTCCTCGGCCCAGCGCGCGAGTCCGGCCGCGGTGAAGGTGCCTCCGGGCTCGCGGTAGACGAAGCCGCTGGCGCCGTGCTCGAGCACAGCACCGGTGAGCTCCTCCACCCACTCCTCCACCGAGCCGCCGGTCCAGCGCCCGTCCCCATCCCGCGTCGAGGTGGGGGCGGAGTCGCTGATGGCGCCTGCGAAGTTGAAGACGCTGATGACGTCCG
>DNAU01000153.1:1101-7572 GCA_003491925.1 Chloroflexota bacterium | reverse complement strand
GCGGGCTGAGCCAGTCCGCGCCTCCGCCGGGCATCCATCCATCGGCCAGGCGCCCGGTCACGGCGAGCGACCGGGGTCCGCTCGACCCGGTCCAGATCGGCGGCGTGGCCACGGGCGCGGGCTCGAGGCCCGACACCCTGTAGAAGCGGCCGGCGAACTCCACCGGCTCCCCGCCACCGGAAAGCGCCCGGATCAGCTCGATGGCCTCCTCCATGGCGCTCACCGATTCGCCCAGGCTGAGCCGCGGCACCCCCAGCTTGACGATCGAGTCCCACATGCCTCCCGCGCCGATGCCGAGCACCACACGACCTCCGGAGAGGGCGGACAGCGAGGTGATGGCATGGGCGAGCACCGGCGCCGGTCGGCTCGGCAGGTTGGTGACCGTCACCGCCCCGTGGATGCGCGACGTGGCACCGAGCAGGAAGGCGAGGCCGGAGTAAGCGTCGATGCGGTTGGCCAGATACGGGTGGTCGGCAAGGGTGAAGAGGTCGAGGCCGCTCTCGTCCGCGAGCACGGCCCGCTCGTGGACCCCCCGCGTCTGGGCGATGTCGGCGCCGGACCAATCACCGAGGCTCACTCCGAACAGCAGCTTGCGTCCCGGCACTCGTGCGCTCCTCCTCGCTGGCGACGCTCCCCGTCGCCCTCCCACGGGAAAGGCTATCCGAGATCCCCGGAGCGGCGCCTCGCGCTCGGACCCCGCCTTCAGACCGGGATCGCCCCGACCCGCTCCGCGGCTCCGACCGGCGGCTCAGCGGATCTGCCTGAGCCGCCCGCTCGTTCCCCAGCCGGCGGCGGCGGTCCACACCGCGGCGTCTAGGCGCTCGCCGAGGGCCAGGCAGAGACGGTCGGCCAGTGAGAGGCTTCCCCCAGGGACCCACCGCGCCGCAGCCCATTCGGCGTCGACCTCGGTCACGGGCTCGATCGAGACGCCGTAGCTGGCCAGCAGGGACCGGGCCAGCACCCAGTTCCGCCCATGCGCCCTCACCTTCTGGGCCACCTCGGACCAGTTGGCGGCGCCGCAGCTGCCGCCCGCCTGGAGCGCCGCCTCCACGTCCGCCGCCCCGGCCTCGCCCTGGAGGAAGGCGAGCAGGGCCGAGGCGTCGAGGACGTTCACTCCACGGCCTCGGCGGCGGCCTCCTCCCGGCGCTCGGCGAGCAGCTCTCCGACCAGGTCCAGGCCGGCCAGGTCGGCCCGAACCAGGGCCTGGAGCTGGGGACGGGTCAGCAGGACGACGCCTGCCGGGGTCTCGATCAGCGTGAGGGCCGTCCCCTCGGTCAGCCCAGCCCGGTCTCGCAACTCGGCCGGGATCACCAGACGACCACGGTCTCCCACCGTCGTCTGGTATGTCCCATTCATCGGTCCAGCATACCACGCGATACTGGCCCATGGGACGGTCCCCGGTCAGGGTCCCGGCCGGGGACCGCGCCTCGCGACTACCGCCTGCCCGCCTCCCGCCTGGCCCGGCGGGGACGCGCATCCGCCGCCTTGAGCGACGCCAGGGGGCGGAGCCGCTGCTCGATCTCCGCCAGGCCGGCACCCACCACGGCGGCGACCACCTCCTGGGAGGACTTGTAGGCGGGGCCGGCCTCGTCGAGGGGGACCCGGCCGTCGGCGTTGACCACGATGCCCCGGCTCCGGTAGTCGGCGTCCATGGCCCGCTGGTCGAGCTGGCGCATCGCCGCCGACCGGGAGAGCCGGCGGCCGGCGCCGTGGTTGACCGAGTAGCCGCTGGCGGCGGCGCCGGGCAGCGGCCGGAGGATGAAGGAGAGGTCGCAGTTCGACCCCGGGATGAGCACCGGGTGGCCGCTCTCCGCCCACATCCCCCCGGCCAGGGCGGGGTGGCCGGCGGGGAAGGCCCGGGTCGCCCCCTTCCGGTGCACGAGGACGTCGCCGAACTCGGGGTGGACCTCGCGCTGGACCAGATTGTGGCTGATCTCGTAGACCAGCTCCAGGGGCTCGGCGAACGTCTCCTCGAAGGCCGCGGCCACCTCCTCGGCGATGACCATCCGGTTGACGATCGCGAAGTTGGCACCGGCCGCCACCGCGTTGAGATAGGCGCGGTACAGCGCCTGATCGGGGGTGAAGTAACCGAGGTCGAGGTCGGTGATGAGGTCCGGCCTCTCCGCCCGGGCGAGGGCGAGGTAGTTGGTGGCGAGCCCGTGCCCGAAGCCGCGGCTGCCGGTGTGCACCTGGACGAAGAGGGTGCCGGACTCGACGCCCTGCTGGAGCTCGATGAAGTGGTTGCCCCCGCCCAGGGAGCCGAGCTGGGGGATGCCGCGCTCCGGCCGGCCCGGGCCACCCCAGGGCACCTCCCAGGAGTCGTCCACGGGAATCCGGTCGCGCTCGGCCCGCTGCCGGTCGAAGCGCGACCCGTACCTCTCCATGTAGTGGGCGGCGCCGCCCCGGCAGATCGCCTCAAACTCGCCGCGGTCGAGCCGGCGCAGCCGGGTCAGGCTGGCCTCGCCCGCACCCATGGCCACCCGGCGGAGCACCGCGCGGTTGAAGGCCAGCCGCCGCTCCGGGGTAGCCCGCTCCGCGGGCACCTCCGACCGCGCCGAGACCATCCCGCAGCCGATGTCGAAGCCGACTGGGCCCATGGCCACGGCTCCGCCGCGGGCGTCGGTGAGGATGACCGAGCCGACCGGGACCCCGTAGCCGACGTGGACGTCGGGGGTGATCGCGACCAGCCGGGCCCCCGGGAAGCGGGTGGCGTTGACGATCTGGGGGTAGACGGCGTCCTCCACCTCGTCGAGCAGCGCCGGGGTCAGGAAGAGACGCACCGGCACCTCGCCGGTATCCTCGGTGGCAAGGTCGAACCAGCCTCCGGGGTGGGGCCGCGCGTGGCGCTTCCAGCCCGCCGTGGCGACCGGGCGGGCCCCGCCCGGGCCGGCCCGGGCGGGGCCGGCCATCTCAGCTGAACTTCGGATAGGTGCTCATGCCCCCGTCGACCACCAGCGTGGTCCCGGTCACATAGCCGGCCTGGTCGCTCGCCGCCCACACCACCGCGGCGGCGATCTCCTCCGGCCGGCCGAAGCGGCCGAGCGGAATCTCCCCCTCGACGCGGTGGCGGGCCTCGGCGTCGTCGAGGACGAACGAGTTGATCGGGGTGGCGATGGCCCCGGGGGCGATCGAGAGCACTCTGATCCCGAGCCGGGCCCACTCCCGGGCGACCGTCTCGGTGAGCAGCTTCAGCCCCCCCTTGGAGGCGCAGTAATGGGCGAACCCGGGCCAGGGGATGAACTCGTGGACCGAGCTCATGTTGACGATCACCCCCTGCCTCTGGGCGGCCATCACCTTCCCGGCCTCGCGCAGGCAGAGGAAGGCGCCGGTGAGGTTGGTCCGGAGGATCCGCTCCCAGAGGTCGAGCGGCATCTCCAGGGTCGGCGCCTGCTTCTCGATGCCGGCGTTGTTGACCAGGATGTCGAGGCCGCCGAAGCGGTCCCGGCACTCCCCGATCATCCGGACCACGTCCGCCTCGGCCCCGACGTCCGCCTGGACCGCGTAGGCGCGGGTGCCGGCCGGGTCGATCTGGCTCGCCACCGCCTCGGCATCGGACCGCTCCTGTTCCGAGAAGTAGTTCACGGCGACCCGCGCCCCCTCCTCTGCGAGCCGCAGGGCGGTCGCCCTGCCGATGCCGCTTGATCCCCCGGTGACCAGTGCCCGCCGTCCCTCGAGAAGCATCTCTTCCTCCCTGCGGTTCAAATCGGGATTCCGGCCGCCGCCCTCCGCGCCTGCTCCCAGGGACATCGCCTCCCCCGCGGCGCCCGATCACCGCCCGCCGGCGCGGCCTCTGCTATTCTCCGCGTCCAGACCCATCCACAACGGCGCTCATGCATCTCGCCCGAGACCGCAGGCGGGGCTCGACCCCTCAATCTCCTGCGCAGGTGGGATCGGTGGTTCGGCCGGCGCCCCACGGCGCTCGCTGCCGCCGCTCTCCTCGGGCGGTGCCGCGGCCCACCAGAAGGAGCGATGCCGATGCCCAAGGCCACGACCGCGGAGGAGGCCGCCCAACGCGCCGGTCCCCGCAAGCGCGAGAGCGTCGAGGACCTCGCCGCCCAGCTCAGCCGGGCGACCTCGGCGGTGGTCACCGACTACCGGGGGCTGACCGTCAAGCAGCTCGAGGACCTGCGCACCCAGCTGCGCAGCCAGGGGATCGAGTACCGGGTCATCAAGAACACCCTGGCCCGCCGGGCGGCCGAGCAGGCGGGCATCGCCCAGCTCGGCACCGTCCTGAGCGGCCCGGTCGGGCTCGCGTTGGGATTCGGTGAGCTGTCGGCGCCCGCCAAGGCGCTGAGCGACTACCACCGGATCAACCGGCGCCTCCCGCTGCTGGTCGGGTTCGTCGAGGGAGAGGTGCTCGACGCGCGCGGCGTCCTGGCCCTCGCCGAGCTGCCGCCCCGGGAGATCCTGCTCGCCCAGCTCGCCGCCGCCCTCCAGATGCCGCTCAGCCAGCTCGCGGCGGCGCTCTCATCCACCCTCTCCAACCTCGCCGCGACCCTGGACGCCTACCGGGTCAAGCTCGAGGCCGCCTGACCGGGACCCGTCCACACCGTCCACCCGAACAGATCAATTGAATCAATTCAGGAGATGAAGCAGACCATGGCCACCAAAGCCATCACCCCCGAGGAGTTCGTTGACGCGCTCCAGACCTGGACCGTCCTCGACGTCGTCAACGCGGTCAAGCTGATGGAGGAGAAGCTCGGTATCAAGGCCGCCGCCCCGGTGGCGGTCGCCGCCGCGCCCTCCGCCGCCGCCGAGGCCGCCCCGGTCGAGGAGCAGACGGAGTTCACGGTCATCCTCACCGCGATCGGCGACGCCAAGATCAACGTCATCAAGGCGGTGCGTGAGATCACCGGCCTGGGCCTCAAGGAAGCCAAGGACCTGGTCGACGCCGCCCCCAAGCCGGTCCGCGAGGCCGTGCCGCGCGACGAGGCCGACCAGGTCAAGGCGAAGCTGGAAGAGGCCGGCGCGAGCGTCGAGATCCGCTGATCGGCGGCGCCTCCGGGCCGCGGCGGCGCGGAGCGGCCACCCCTCACCCAGGGGGACGCTGCATCCCGCCGCCGCCGGCCGCCGGTTTGGACCAGACGGAACCGGGTAGACTGGTGGGCCTGGGCATCCTAGCAGGCGACCCGAACATCCGCTCGCGCGGGCACAACTCACTATGCCCGGGTGCCGGCGGGTTTGGTATGCTGTGAGATTGTGCCCGTCACCGTCGGCGTCCGCGCGTAGCCGCTTGTCAGGGGAACTCTAGCACATGGTCCTTTCCACTTCCACACCCTCCAGCGTCCGTCACAACTACGGTCAGATCGCCGACAAGCTGGAGGTGGGGAACCTCATCCAGACCCAGTTGGACTCATTCGCGTGGTTCTGCAAAGAGGGGCTCCGGGAGCTCTTCGACGAGATCAACCCGATCACCGACTACACCGGAAAGAACTACGAGCTGCGCTTCCTCGACTACGAGTTCGGCACCCCCAAGTACGACGAGGAGGAGTGCCGTCAGCGGGACATGACCTTCTCCGCCCCGCTGAGGATCAACACCCGGCTCCACATCAAGACCGGTGAGAACGCCGGCGAGATCAAGGAGACCGAGGTCTTCATGGGCGACTTCCCCATGATGACCCCGCAGGGAACCTTCATCGTCAACGGCACCGAGCGGGTGGTGGTCAGCCAGCTGGTCCGCTCCCCCGGGGTGTACTTCACCGCCTCCGAGGACCGGGTCACCGGCAGGATCCTCTATGCCGCCAAGCTCATCCCCAACCGCGGGGCCTGGCTGGAGATCGAGACCTCGAACAAGGACGTGCTGACGGTCAAGATCGACCGCAAGCGCAAGGTCCCGGTGACCACCCTGGTGCGGGCGCTGGGCTACGCCAGCAACGACGACATCCGCGCCTTCTTCGCCGACGCGGACAACGACCCCGAGCACGCCTACATCCAGGCCACCCTCGAGAAGGACGCCACCAGCACGGTCGAGGAGGCGCTGATCGAGCTGTATCGCAAGATCCGCCCGGGCGACCCGCCCACCGTCGAGAACGCGCGCAACCTGCTCAGCTCGCTCTTCTTCAACCCCCGCCGCTTCGACCTCAGCAAGGTGGGCCGCTTCAAGCTGGACAAGAACCTCGGCATCCCCGAGGACGAGGCCAGGGAGCGGGCCCTGGACAAGGAGCGCCGGGTCCTGGACAACCAGGACTTCGTCTCGATCGTCCGCAAGCTGATCTCGCTCAACAACGGCATGGGCGAGTCCGACGACATCGACCACCTCGGCAACCGCCGGGTGCGGGCGGTCGGCGAGCTGCTCCAGAACCAGTTCCGGATGGGCCTGATCCGGATGGAGCGGATCATCAAGGAGCGGATGACCATCTGTGACGCGGCGACGGTCACCGCGGCGAGCCTGATCAACGCGCGCCCGGTGGTCGCGGCGATCAAGGAGTTCTTCGGGTCGTCGCAGCTCTCCCAGTTCATGGACCAGACCAA
>DNAU01000153.1:0-1024 GCA_003491925.1 Chloroflexota bacterium | reverse complement strand
CCCACAAGCGCCGCCTCTCCGCGCTGGGGCCGGGCGGCCTCTCCCGGGAGCGCGCCGGGTTCGACGTCCGCGACGTCCACTACAGCCACTACGGGCGGATCTGCCCGATCGAGACCCCCGAGGGCCCCAACATCGGGCTGATGGGGTCGCTGGCCATGTTCGGCCGGGTCAACGAGTTCGGCTTCATCGAGGCGCCCTTCCGCCGCGTCTACCGCGACGTCTCGCCCCGCGAGCCGCGCGAGGGCCGTCTCCTGGCCGGTCAGACCCTGCGCGAGGACGTCGACTCGCTGCGCGCCGGGCACGTGCTCGACGCCGCGGACGTCCAGCGGCTGGCCGAGAAGGGGGTCGAGCGGGTCCGGATCGTCCCCTGGGTCTCCGACGAGATCGTCTTCCTCTCCGCCGACGAGGAGGACAAGTACACGGTCGCCCAGGCCAACGCGCCGGTCGACGAGGCCGGTCACTTCACCGTCCTCCACACCGCCTGCCGGAGCCGGCACACCTTCAAGGACCTGCCGGTGGCCGAGGTGGACTACATGGACGTCTCGCCCAAGCAGACGGTCTCGGTGGCGACCGCGCTCATCCCCTTCCTCGAGCACGACGACGCCAACCGGGCGCTGATGGGTTCGAACATGCAGAAGCAGGCGGTCCCCCTGCTGGTCACCGAGGCGCCCATCGTCGGCACCGGCATGGAGACCCACGCCGCCCGCAACTCCGGGGAGATGGTGATCTCCCAGGGGACGGGCACGGTGGTGGGCGTCTCCTGGCCCGAGCCGGCGGATGACGACCGCTCGGTGGTCAAGGTCCGGAGCGGCCAGGACGCCGGCATCGGCATCCTGGTGCGGCCGGACGACGGCGGCCCGGACATCTGGTACGGCATCCACAAGTTCGTGCGCAGCAACCAGGGAACCTGCCTCTCCCAGCGGATCTCGGTGAAGGCCGGGATCCGGGTCGAGGCGGGCACCGTGCTGGCCGACGGCCCCTCCACCGACAGCGGCGAGCTGGCCCTGGGCCGCAACGTGCTGGT
>DNAU01000168.1 GCA_003491925.1 Chloroflexota bacterium | reverse complement strand
GGCGGGCGGAGATGTCGCGCACCAGGACCAGCTGGCGGCGGTGGTCCCCACTCGGGGACCAGATCGCCATCTCGACCGCCAACCGCCGGCCATCCCGAGTGAGCAGGTGGGTCTCGAAGCGCTCAGTCTCGGCCGCCGCGCCGTCGCGACGAGCCAGCCGGGCCGCCAGGGCCTCGCGCTCCTCCGGGGGAGCGAGCACCAGCAGAGAGGGCAGCGCCAGCAGCTCCCCGCGGCTGTACGCGGTGATCGCGCTCAGGGCGGGGTTGACCTCGACGAAGCGTCCGCGATGCAGTGCCGCCACCCCCTCGCCGAGAACGCTGACCGCCCGCAGCAGGTCGGCGGCCGGCAGCCGCCGGAAGATCCAGCCCATCGACCGCACGCTCCTCTCTGCTCCCCCTCTGCTCCCCCTCCTCAGGGATCGTACCGGCTGAAGGCGCGAGGTCAGGTCACGCCCCGTGACACGTTGATGACGGCGCGGACTGGCTCTACACGCGCAACCCGGACGACTTCGCGGGCCTGGAAGCCCTGGTGTCCGTGGTCAGCGTCTGAACTGGACAGGTGGTCTGAGGCCCTCCGACCCCGCACTGCTACGATCCGCTCCCCCCGCCCGGATGAGCCCTGACCACGGCCTCCTCGCTACGCCCGGCCCGCACCAGCAGCAGCAGCACGAAACCGGCGACGACGATCAGGCAGGGCTCGACGGCCAGAGCGCGGATGACTCCGAGGCGGTCGGAGAGGACGCCGAGGAGGAGCGGCGCGGTGCCGATCGCCACCCCGATCCCCACCTGGACCCGGGACATCGCCTGGTCGGTCCTGCCGCGCCCCGCACCCAGCGCCAGGGCGAGGCTCAGCGGGTAGAGGTTGCCGATCCCGAGCCCGGTCACGAAGAGTGCGGCCACCGCGATGCCGGTGATCCGGACGAGCCAGAGCGCCAGGAATCCGGCCATCGCGATCCCCAGGGCGGCGCCGATGAGCCGCATCGCGCGCCCCGGACGGCGGGTGAGCCAGGACCCCGCCGCCCGTCCGGTCAGCTCCCCGGCCACGAAGAGGCTGAGGGCCGCCGCCGCGCCGGCGGTGGAGATCCGGGAGCCGGTGCTGAGCAGCGGGACGGCGAAGAAGAGGACGCAGAACTCGATCCCGACAGCGAGGGCCACCAGCAGGACGTGGGCCCAGAAACCCCGGGGCAGCCGCCCGGCCGCGGAGGCCGTGATCGGGGGCGCGGGCATCGGGACCCGCCCCAGCACCAGGAAGAGCACTCCCAGCGCCAGCAGCGGCAGCAGCAGCGCGGATCGCCACCCGCCGGCGGTCAGGGCGAGCAGGCCGAGCAGCGCCGGGACGAAGGTGCCGACCCCGCTGGCACCGAGGTTGGCCTCGACCAGCGCCCGGTCGCTGCGCCGCCCGTGGCGGTCGGCGAGGACGACGGAGCTGACCGCGCCCACCAGGGTGGACCCGGTGCCCAGCACCAGCGCCGCGAGCAGGGTGACCTCGACGGCGTGCCCGACGATGAAGAGCAGGGCTCCCACGCCGGTGGTGGCGGCGGCCAGCCAGAAGAGGCGCTGCCGGCCCAGCCGTTGGGCCAGGGGCTGGAGGGTCAGCCCGGCGAGCACCGAGCCCACCGACCAGAGGGTGGAGTGAAGGCTGGTCAGGGTGTAGGTGAGGTGCAGCTCCTGGTGGAGGAAGGCGACGACCGGGCCGAGGGCGTAGATGTAGAAGGCGTAGGTCGAGAGGCTGATGTAGGCGAGCCAGGTGAGCCGGTCGCGGGTGAAGCGAGGGGCCTCGGCCGCGCTCAGGGACGCCACCGCGTCCGTGCGCCGACCAGATCACGAGCGGCGGCGCGCGAAGCCGGACGGATGGTGAGGCGATCCTCACCCTCCGGGTGGCGGGCGCCGAAGGCGAGGGTGTGCCGGACCCAGTCGACCGACCGGCCCAGCAACTCGGCGAGCTGGTCGTCGTCCAGGCCCCGCCGGGACTTCAGCCGGCGGATCGCCGCCGCCAGTCGGGTCAGGTCCGGCTCGTCGAAGTCGACCTCAGCCTGCGGCGCGGCTCCGCCGGAGCGACCGTCCGATGCGGCCCCGGAGCGGGTCAGGACGTGGCCGGCGATCGCCGCATAGGCCTCCACCGCGGCCCGGAGCGGCCGGTCGCGGCTGCTCCCATACATCTCGGCGTGCTGGCGGACGGTGAGACGCTGGTCGTTGGCCTCGGAGATCCGTGAGCTGTGCGGGATGATCACCGGGCAGACCAGGTCGCCGAACCGCTCCTGGAGGCGCTCGATGACCTCGCCGTCGGCGACCCCGTTGTGCTGGCGCCTCCAGATCGCGATCAGCGAGCGCGGGAGCAACCCCTCGCTGCTGAGGCCGAGCTCCCGGCGCACCCGCGTCGCGGTTTGCAGCATCTCCCCGGCGTGCCGGGCGTCCGGGGCGCTGGCGGTGGTCGGCATCAGCAGCAGGTCGGCCGCCACCATCGCGGCGGCGATGATCGGCTCCGAGTGGCCGGTGTCGACCACCGCCCAGTCGTAGGTGTCGGCGACCACGCCGAGGCAGCGGTGGAGGAAGAAGGCCCCCCCCTCGGCGGCGCTCAGGACCTCGTCGGCCTCGGCCAGCCGGGGCGAGCTGCCCAGCAGGTCGAGGTTCTCGGCGACCGGCCCGATGTAGGGGCGTGGGTCCAGCGACGGGTCGGCGATCACGGCGTCGAGCCCGAGGCCGGCGAGACGCGGGCCGCGTGCGTAGCGGGTGAGGTCGGCCTGCTTGTCGGCGTCCACGGCGAGCACGCGCAGGCCGTGCAGGGCCATCTCGGCGGCGACCTGGAAGGCGAGGGTGGACTTGCCCACCCCACCCTTGTTCGCGGCGACGACGAGGACCCGCATCAGAGGACTCGCATCATCGGTGTGGCTGCAGCGATGGGTGATCGGCCACCGAACCTCGTGAG
Organism: Chloroflexota bacterium; assembly: GCA_003491925.1. Lineage (GTDB taxonomy): Bacteria > Chloroflexota > Dormibacteria > Aeolococcales > Aeolococcaceae > Changshengia. The sequence goes on along the minus strand of DNAU01000168.1, from coordinate 8,568 downwards.
CGCGCGCGAAAGCGGAGGACGAACGAGACGCCGCCCGAGAGCGGCAGCCTGGACACTACGGTACCGGCGAGTCGGGTGTCAACCCGAGGTCCCGGGGGCGGCGCTGCTCGCACCGCCCTCCCCGGCGCGACGCATGGAACGGGCGACGTAGACGGCGACGTCATCGACCGCGACCCGGTCCTGAGCACCCTGGGCGGCGATCCCCTCGTCGAACATCGCCAGGCAGAAGGGGCAGGCCGTCGCCACCCTGGTGGCCGCGGTCTCCAGGGCCTGGTCGAGCCGGCGGTGGTTGACCCGGGGCGCGCCCTCCTCCATCCACATCCGGCCTCCGCCCGCCCCGCAGCACATCCCCTCGCGCCGGCTCCGCCCCATCTCCACCACCCGCACCCCGGGAATGCGTTCGAGGATGTCGCGGGGCGGCGCATAGACGCCGTTCCACCGCCCCAGGTAGCACGAGTCGTGATAGGTCACGGTCTCATCGAGCGGCCGCTCCAGGACGATCCTGCCCGCCTTGATCAGCCCATCGATCAGCTCGGTGTGATGGATCACCTGGTAGTGGCCGCCGAGGTCCGGATACTCGTTGGCGAGCGTGTTGAAACAATGGGGACAGCTGGTGACGATCTTGCGGACCCGGTGCCCGTTGAGGATCTCGATGTTCTGCCGAGCCCGCTCCTGGAAGAGGTACTCGTTGCCGATCCGCCGCGCCGGGTCACCGGTGCAGCGCTCCTCGGAACCGAGCACCGCGAAGTCGACCTGCGCGGTCCGGAGGATGGCGACCAGGGAGGTGGCGATGCTGCGCGACCGCTCATCGAACGCGACCGCGCAGCCGACCCAGTACACGTACTCGGCATCCGGCCGGTCGGCAAGCGTCGGCACGTCGAGCCCGATGGCCCAGTCGGTCCTCCGCTGATGGGAGATGCCGTAGGGGTTGGCGACGTTCTCGATGGCGCGCAGCGCGGTCTCGGCCTCGTGGGGCATGCGCGACTCGTCGAGGACCAGGTGACGCCGCATCTCGGCGATCTTGGGAACGTGCTCGATGAAGACCGGGCACTGGTCCATGCACGCGCCGCACATGGTGCAGGCCCACAGCGTCTCCTCCGCGATCGCGCCGCCGATGAGGGGCCGTTCGCCGCCGCCCGCCCGCTCCACCGCGGCGCTCACCCGGTCGGGGCTGAGCCAGGACGGCTGGAAGCCGCCAGGCAGCGCGCCGACCGATCCGGGCCCCCCGCCGGTCACCCACATCACCGGTTCGGCGACCGGTGCCGCAGACCCGGAGCCGCAGCTGACGTCGACGTGGGCGCTGTGACGGCTGCCGGCGTAGCCGCCCCCGAGCTGCTCGTCGGCGACTCCGCGCAGGTCGGTGATGAGCGTCTTCGGAGAGAGCGGCTTGCCGGTGAGGTAGGCCGGGCAGTGGCTCTGGCAGCGGCCGCACTCGGTGCAGGTGTAGAGGTCGAGCACGTCCTTCCATGAGAAGTCCTCGAAGGATCTCGCTCCGAAGTGCTGATCCCGCTCGTCGGGGGCCGACATCACCGCCTCGATGTCGACCGTGCACAGCCGCCCCCGGGGTCCCTGCTCGCGCAGCACCACGTTGATGGGGGCCGTGACGATGTGCAGGTGCTTGCTGTATCCGAGGTAGACGAGGAAGCCGAAGACCAGTACGAGATGGGCCCAGAAGAACAGCCCGTGGAGCGTCACCAGGCCGGCGCTGGCGGAGCCCAGCGGGGTGAAGAGATGGCTGAGCGCCGCCGCCAACGGGCGGTCCGCGCCCAGCGCCTCCGGCGAGCGCTCGGCGATCAGGGTCGCGTAGTTGAGCTCCATGCAGGCGAGCAGGGCCGCGATCCAGCCCAGGATGAGCAGGGCGTCGCCGCGATGGCTGCCCCGGAAGCGGCCGGGTTTGACCGCCAGCCGGTTGAACACGGCCAGCAGCACCCCGGTCAGCGCGAGCACGCAGAAGATGTCCTGGAGGTGGGCGAGCACCGGGGCGACGACCGGGATGGTGTCGAGCCGCACCCCGACGACGAGCGCCTCGACGATCGCCTGGGCGATGGCGGTGAGCAGGACCAAGAAGCCCCAGAAGATGAGGGCGTGGAGCATCCCGGCGTAGGGCCAGCGGAGCAGCCGGCCCTGGCCCAGGACATCCACCAGGGCGGCCCGGACACGCCCCCGGAGGTCGCCGCCACGCCGGTCGGGCCGCCGCGATTGGCGCATCAATTGGAGGAGCCGCCGCCATCTCCGCGCAGTCAGCACGAGGGTCGCCACCGCCAGCACCACCAGGGCAATGGGACTGATGATTGGGACGATCATTGCCGTCGGGACCAATTCCTCCGGCCCGCGGAGGAGGACCGGGCGCGGTCCGGAGCGCTGTTCGTCACCGGCCACGCCAGGTGGGTGGGCGCTTCTCGAGGAAGGCGGAGAGGCCCTCGCGGGCGTCCTCGCTCCCGAGCAGCCGTGCGAACTCCTCCCGCTCGCGGCGGAGCCCCCCGGCCAGGCTCCCGTCCGACCCCCGGCGGACCGCGCGCTTGACGGCCGCCACGGCCAGCGGGGGACGCTGGGCGAGCAGGCCGGCCAGGGCCAGTGCCTCCTCGCCGAGACGGCCGGGGGGGACGACCCGGGTGACCAGGCCGCAGCTCAGCGCCCGCGCCGCGTCGATGGGGTCGCCGGTGAGGAGCATCTCCAGCGCCGGGCCCCTGCCCACCAGACGGGGCAGCCGCTGGGTGCCGCCCCAGCCGGGGATGATCCCCAGCTTGATCTCCGGCTGGCCGAAGCGGGCATCTTCCGCGCAGATCCGCAGGTCGCAGGCGAGGGCGATCTCGCAGCCGCCGCCGTAGGCGATCCCGTTGACGGCGGCGAGCACCGGAAGCCGGGAAGCCTCCAGCCGCCCGGTCACCTCGATCGAGCCCGCGAGGTCACCAGGCGCGTCGCCCGCCAGCTCAGTCAGGTCGGCGCCGGCGGAGAAGTAGCGGTCGCCCTCGCCGGTGAGGACCAGCGCCCGGCATGCGGGGTCGGCCTCGGCCGCGGTCAGCGCCTCCAGGATCCCGACGGCGACGGCCCGGCTGATCGCGTTCACCGGGGAGTGGACGATGGTCACCAGCGCGACCGCCCCGTGGCGGTCGGTGCGAACCGGGTCTGTGGTCGCGGCCATGCCTTGTCCCTCCTGCTCGCAGGTCGGTGTGGCCGTCATACAGCACCGGGCCGGGTCCGTGCCGGCGGGGCTGCCCGTGGGCGGCCGGAGTGCGTTCAGCCCGCCGGGGCGACCGGCCGCCGGCGCTGGCTGACCCCGATCAGCTCACCCTCGCGCGGCCCCTGCTCGAGCCGGCCCGGGCGGCCCAGCCACATCCCCTGGCCGAGCCCGACCCCCAGCGCGGTCATCTGGCCGGCGGCGAACTCGTTCTCGATCCCCTCGCCGATCACCGCCGCGCCGCTCACCTGGGCGAAGGCGACGGCCGCCCGGATGGCGGCCCGCGAGCTGGAATGGGAGGCGGTCATGGTGAGGCTGCGCGCGATCTTGATGAACTCGGGGCGCGCCGCCGCCAGCAGCTCCAGGGTCGAGTGGCCCTCGCCGACGTCGTCTAGGGCGAAGCGGAAGCCGTGCTCCCGGTACGCGGCCAGGACCTCCCGCACCCTCCCCAGGTCGGAGATCAGCTCGCGCTCGGTGATCTCCAGGACGACCTGGTGGGCGGGCGCGCCCGACGCCTCGAGGAGCAGGAGCATCTGGTCCACGTCGTGGACCGGGTCGAGCAGCGGCACCGCGCTGACGTTGAGGAAGAGCGTCCACTCGTCGCCGACCGGCCAGGGGACGGCGGCGACCGCCAGCCGGCGGCAGAGCCAGTCGATGTCGCGGATCCTTCCGGTGCGATGGGCCTCGGCGAAGAGGTCCTCGACGCTGTCGGACGGCCCGAAGCCAGGCGGGCGGGCGAGCGCCTCGTGGCCGATGACGGTGCCCTGGCCGAGACGGACGATCGGCTGGTAGAGGATGGTGAGGTTGCGGCGGGCGAGGATCTCCTCGATGCGCGCCGACCACTCGGAGCGGCGGGCGGGGCGGGTGCGACGGCTCATCGGACCGCCGACCACCCGGTCGCGGCCGGCGCGCTTGGCCTCGTAGAGGTGGGAGTCGGCGAGGTCGAGGACGTCCCGGGGGTCGGCGCCCGCCGGGCCGGTGGCCCAGCCGACGCTGATGCTGACCTGGCCGTACGAGACCGAGATCGCCCTGACCACGTTGCGCACCCGTTCGGCGGCTCGGGCCGCCTCCCGGGCGGTGACGTCGGCCATGAGCATCGAGAACTCGTCGCCACCGGTGCGGGCCACGATGTCCCAGCCGCGGAGGACGGCCACCAGGCTCGAGGCGACCGCTCGCAGCGCCACGTCGCCCGCCTCGTGGCCAAACTCGTCGTTGAGCCGCTTGAGGTTGTCGACGTCGACGGCGAGGACCGCGAAACGCCGCCGCGGAACGGTGGCGAGCATCCGGTCGAACTCGCGTCGGTTGCGGATCCCGGTCAGGGGATCGGTGGCGGCCACCTCGGCCAGCCGGGCGATGCTCTCCTCCAGCGCAGCCTCCGCCTGCCGGCGCTGAATGAAATGCCCGATCTGGTCACCGATGTCGCGCATGATGCCCTCGGCGTCCGATGCCAGCACAGGGCCGGTCTCGCTGAAGAAGCGGAAGACGGCGTTGACCCGCCCGTCGCTCACCACCCCGAACGAGAGCGCAGCCGTCCGATGCGCGGCGGGGGCGACGGCCTGTTCCCCGAGCACCGCGGCCTCTCGGGAGGTCACCTCGGCAGCCGGTCGACCCCTGGCAGCCGGTCCACCCCCGGCAGGCGGTCCACCCCCGGCAGCCGATCCACCCCCGGCAGCCGGTCGACCCACGGCAGACGCAGACGAGGACCAGATGGCGGCGACGGTCAACCCCCCGGCCGGCTCCATCAGGCGGAGGTCCCCCGAGCTCATCTCCAGGGTCCGGCCGATCACGTCGAGCAACCGGGGCCCGGCGTCGGCAAGGGAGGTCGCGTCGCTGAGGACGCGGGTGACCGTGAACTGCATCGACCGCATCTCCTCCGCCCGCCGGCGCGCGGTGAGATCGGTGACCACGACGACGACCAGCTCCCGGTCGGCCCAGGTCGCCGAGCTGAGCCCGATGTCCGCGGGGAAGGTTGTGCCGTCGGCCCTCCGCACGCTGAACTCGCCACCGGTGGTCCCCGAGGGACGGTGGATGGGCCCCGGGCCGGCGACCCGGCGGTGGCGGACGTGCGCCCCCCGGAGTGGGGTCGGCACCAGCACCTCGACGGGAGCGCCGACCAGGTCCGCCTCGGCATGCCCGGTCATCGACAGCAGCCGCCCGTTCACGAGGAGGATGCGGCCGCGCCGGTCGACGAGGAGCATGCCGTCGGGCATCCCCCGCACGAGCGCCTGGGCCTCCTCGGCCAGTGCCAGCGGGACCCGTGTGCCTGGGGCGGCGATCTGGCGGTCGCCCGTGTCTGCGGTCATGGTCAGCGCTCAGCCGCCCCCTGGAAGGTAATCTCGTCAAGCGTGGTTCAGGGCCTTTCAGGGTAGTCAGGCCTGGGCCGAACGGCCTGGGCTGTTGCCCGCTCGTGACCGCAGTTCCACAACCGGTCCCCCTCGATGGCGGTCGACGCCGGTGGCGCGGGCCGGGCGCGCGATCATGGGGACCGATGACCGAGGCGCCGACGCCGCTCCCACCTCCCCCGCTGCCGGCGCGGGTCGAGCCGGACCGGCTGCGGGAGCTGGACCCCGCCTCCCTCGACGCCGAGGCGGACCGGCTCGCCGCCGTCGAGCGGGCGACCCGCACGTCGATGGCCCCGTACGAGCGCCAGCTCCGCGAGATCCGGGCGCGGCGGGAGGAGGTCGCCACCGAGCGGCGCCGCCGCGAGCGGGCGGACCGGCACTCGGCCCGGGTGGCGGTGCGGGAGATGGCCGGCAGCACCGAGCTGCCGAGTCTGGCGGCCGCCCTCCTGGCCGAGCCGTCGCCGCTCCCCGACGATCGCCCGCTGGCCGCGGTCAGGGCCTTCCTGGCGAGTGGCGGCGAGGTGGGCTTCGGCTACCCGAGCCGGCCGGGCAGCGTCGGGTTCACCGACGGCCGGCAGCTCCGCAACGCCGCGAGCTGGGGCGAGGCGCGCCGCCTCTACGCCGACGGATGGGAGCCCGGCGCACCGGGTGCCAACGGGGTGCGCGGCGTCCGCGTCCACCTCAGCGGCACCCGGGTCGAGCGGGTGGTGGGGTTGGAGGAGGTGCTGGTGGACCTCCGCTGACGGCGGTCCCGGTCAGCGGGCCCGGTGGAGCCGTGTCCCGGCGAGGATGCCGGCGCAGCCGAGCACGATCAGGAGCGGCGCCACCGGCGGCGCCCCGGCGGGGCTGTCCGCGCCCGAGGTCGGCACCGGCACCGTCGACGCCGCGGAGACGGTGATCGCGACGACCTCGGTGGTGCCGGCATAGGGGTTGCCGGACGGGCCGGGGGGCGTGTAGGTGGCGGTGACGTCGTCCGTCCCGACCGGCAGGGCAGTGGTCTGGCAGGACGCCGTCTCGCTCTCGCCGACGGGAACGTCGCTGCAGAGGGTCGTCGCACCCAGGGTGAAGGTCTCGCTGCCAACCTCCTCGAATGGCACGGCGGCGGTCACGGTCACCGAATCGCCCGCGGTGAGGCTGAGCGAGCTGGCCGTCGCCCAGATGATCGCCGCGCCGCCATCCTGGGAGCCATCCGCGCCAGCGCTGGGGTTGGCGCCGGCGGGACCGTAGGTGCTGCCGCCGCCGCCGCCAGTGCCGTCATTGGCTCCAGACTCGCCGCCGCCGCCGCCGCCGTAGTAGCCGCCGCCACCCCCGCCGCCGCCGCTGGTGCCGGCACCCCCGACGTTGAGGACCCCCGGGGAGCCCGCGTCCGTACCGGTGCCACCGCCCGCCCCCGGGGCGCTCTGGGTGCCACCGCCTCCGCCGCTCGTCCCATCCGCGCCGGTCCCGTCGCTGCCCGCGGGGGAGCCCGCCTGGCCGCCCGGGCTCGCCTGCAAAGCGCCGCCGCCGGTCCCGCCGCCGCCACCGGCGACGAGGGCGCAGGTGAGGGTCGCCGCGCACGAGGCGGATCCGACCTCGGTGGCGCCACCGCCGCCGCCGCCGCCGAACCCGGCGTCGGAGTTGGCCGAGCCGGCGCCACCCCCGTTGAAGCCGGCGTCTCCCCCGGCGGCGGTTCCGGACCCGCCGGTCCCGTCCCCGCCCGCCCCGCCGACCACGACCTCGAGCGTCGAGCCGGGGGTCGTCGAGAGGTCGGAAACCTCCCCGCCACCGGCGGCGCCCGCGACCGCTTGCCCGTCGCCGGCGGCATCCCATCCCTCGCCGCCCCCGGCGCCGGCCAGGATGACGGTCACCCCGACCACGCCGGCGGGGACCGTGAAGGTCTGGGCGTTCCCCGTCTCCTCGAAGATCTGCCAGCCGGTACCGGACGTGGGGAGCGCTCCCGCCGGCGCCGCGGTGGCGAGGAAGAGCGCCACGACGGCAACCGGAACGGCGGTGATGAAGCGGGTCGGTCGCATGGAAGGCCTCCGGTCGCCGGATGCTCTGCGCGCCCTGCACGCTCGCGCGGACGGCGGCTCCGGGCAGCATACAGGGGCCGGCGGAGCGCTGTCGCCGGCTCGGGGATGCACGGCGGGCGGGTCCACCCTCTGGCGTGGCGCCCCGCCGGGCCGGCTCGCGGCCGGAGGGGCTCAGAGGCGCTCGAAACGATCGATCTGGAGCACGAAGAGGGTGGCGCCGCCGACCTCCACGTCGACCGGGAGCGGCGCGGGCGGCCCACCCGCGGACACCGGCGTCACCGCCGTGTGCAGCCGCTCGTGGCGGCGCTTGGCGCGGCTGCGCAGGATCCCGACCACGGTGTCCACCTGGGCCACCTCGACCCCGATCAGCAGGGTCACGTTGTCCCGGTCCAGGAAGCCACCGAAGCTGCCCAGCCGGGTGCAGGCGAAGCCGGCGTCGTTGAGGGCGGTCACGCAGGCCTCGGCGTCCTTGGCGTGGAGGATGGCGATGATCAGCCTCACCGCGGACCCTCCCGGCGGGGCGCGACCACCTGGCGTTCGGCGAGCCGCCGCAGGGCCACCGCGCTGATCTCGGCCAGCACGGCGGCGGGTGCGCGGCCGGCGTCGATGCGGACGAAGCGCTCGGGGTCGGCCGCCGCCAGCTCCTCGAAGCCCTGCTGGACTTCGAGGTGGAAGCCGTTGGCGGCGGACTCGAAGCGGTCCAGGGGGAGCTGCTGCGAGCGCTGCCGATCCTCGGCCACCCGCCGGGGAAGCTCGAGCAGGAAGGTGAGGTCGGGCCAGACGTCGCCGCAGGCCTCCGCGTGCAGCCAGCGCAGCGCGGGCAGGGGCAGCCCGCGCCCCGCGCCCTGGTAGGCGAGCGTCGAGTCGGCGTAGCGGTCGGCGATCACCACCGCGCCGCCGGCGAGCGCGGGCAGGATCCGCTCCCGGAGCAGCTGGACCCGCCCGGCGGTGAAGAGCAGGGCCTCGGTCCAGGGGTCGACCCGGACCCGGTGGTGCTGGAGCAGGTAGCCCCTGACCAGGTCGCCGAGCTGGGTGT